>JASFSD010000039.1:0-11690 GCA_050114575.1 Gammaproteobacteria bacterium
CTGGTCGCTGCCTTGATTACGTGCTGGTTACGGTACTATCGCGTCGCCCTCGCAATCTCCGTGCTAGGGCTGATTTTGGCTCTGTCGAGCTTCAGTGCCGAATGGGCTGCACAGAGCGGCGGTCGCAGCGTTCCCGCATTCAGGCTTGCGGGAGGTTTCTACTGCTGGTTGGCTGCCTTCGGCGTCTCGTTGGCAGGTGCGGTCGTTGGATATATAAGGAGTGGAAGCGCTGCGGGCCGCCTTCGTTAGCTGTCCGGATGCGGTCGCATGCCTCGAAGATTTGACCGGCAACCTGCGCAGGCTTAGAGTCATAGTGTGCACTTGGCACGTGGTTCCGACTGGTCAGACTTCTTAAAGCGCGATAATTATTAAAAGATATATCTGAGCCCAGTGGTCTAGCGCTTGATTTTACGCCGTTGATTGAGTTGCTAGTTGTTTGCAACGGCGTGAGACACTTATTGATGAATATCTACGTTGGTAACTTGTCCTATGGGATGAGCGAAGATGAGCTGCGAGAGGCGTTTGCCGCCTATGGCGATGTCTCGTCGGTAAAAATTCTCACCGACAGAGAAACCGGGAGGTCTCGTGGCTTCGGCTTCGTCGAAATGCCGAATCAGAGCGAAGGCGAAGCGGCCGTCGCTCAACTCAACGGCAAGGAACTCGGTGGACGCACCCTTCGTGTGAACGAAGCGCGACCCCGGGAGCGCCGTTAGGCCGAAAGCCTTTCAGGACCTTCTTCCCCACAACCACTGTTTCGGTTGTGGTCCGAATAACCCCGCCGGTCTTCGTATAAAGAGTTACTGGGCGGGGCCGGATATCAGCGTGGCGCGATTCGTGCCGCAAAGTCACCATTGCGCCGGGCCAACGCACTTCGTCAACGGCGGAATCATCGCGACCGTGATCGATTGCCACTGCATCTGCACGGCCGCCGCCGCCCGGTATCGTGATGCCGGGCGCGACATCGGCAGCACGCCGGACGTCTACTTCGCCACAGCAAGGCTCGAGCTCGAATACTCGAGACCCACACCGATCGATTCCGAGCTCGAGCTCAGGGCGACGATCGAAAGGCGTACGGAGCGGACTTATGTCCTGTCCTGTGAGCTGGTCGCACAGGGTAAGCCGCGAGTGAAGGCCAGAGTCGAGGCGATCGAAGTCCCGGACAGCTGGATGCTCGACAATCGACCGGCAATATAGGTTAATAACGAGACAGAGAATAAGAAACAGAAGAACGAAATGATCTACATGAAGTGGACCCGCGAGGAGCTCGCGACGCTGGAAATGCCGGCGCTATATACGGAAGTGGATGAGGACGGGTGGGTCCAACGCGAACTGCTCGTCGCCGATGACGGCACCGTTGCCGAGCAGTTGATACCGTCGCTGAGGAATCCAGGCTGGTTCGGTCTCGCCCGGCTCGCGTTTCCGATGCTCGAGAGCAACGTCAGCAAAGCAGAATTCGAGACGCTCTGGCATGCTGGCAGATCATCATGCGATCAGGCCTGACGCGCCCGTAGCTCAGCTGGATAGAGCGCTGCCCTCCGGAGGCAGAGGTCAGGGGTTCGAATCCCTTCGGGCGCGCAACCATCGACTGGCCGTCGGTGCGTGTCGCTGCTGAAAGATTCGCGCGTCAAAAGACCATTCGAACCAGGAGATACAGTACCGACGGAGCCAGCAGGCAGCCGACTCCCGTATAGAAGGTCGCCGTCATCGCCCCGTACGGCACGAGCTTGGGATCCGTTGCCGCGAGTCCGCCAGCGACGCCGCTGGTCGTCCCCATCAGCCCGCCGTAAATCAGAGCGGAATGCGGGCTGTTGAGACCAATCCGTCCTGCCACGAGTGGTGTGCCGATCATTACCAGAACCGACTTGGTCAGCCCGGCGGCGACGCTCAGCGCGATGACATCCGATCCGGCGCCCAGCGCCGTGCCCGTGACCGGTCCAACGATGTACGTGGCTGCACCTGCGCCGATCGTGCTGATCGCGACCGCGTCGTCGTAGCCGAAAGCGACGGCAACGGCGGCACCCGTCAGGAACGACAGCACCACGCCGATGACGACGGAGGCTGCCCCGACGAGCCCCGCCCGCTTCAAAGTCTCGAGATCGGCACCGAAAGCCGTGGCAATGATCGCGAAGTCGCGAAACATGGCCCCGCCCATGAGGCCTACACCGGTAAGCAGACTGAAATCGGCGATTCCCTGTGAGCCGCCCGTGAAACGGCCGCCGAAATAGGCCAGTACCAGACCGAGGGCAATGGCGACGGCGGAGCCGTGAATGCGGCCTTTGCTCAGGCGATCGGAAAGAAAATAGGACAGCCAGACCAGCACGCCGACAAAAACGAAAGCGACGATCAGCGAGTTTGCGGTGAGGACGTCCCGCAGCGAGTCAAGAATCATTCTCAGAGCCTTCGCCGATATGTACCCTGTCAAGCAAAGGGATGACAGCGAAGCTGACAGCAACTGCGGCTGTGCCGGCGACGATTGCCATCCAGCCGCCCGATAACGCGGCGAGGACGTTTTGCTTCGCGGCCATCGCAACGACGATCGGGATATACATCGCGCTCCAGAAATTGATTCCGCTCTCGGTCGGCGGGCTCAGTCTGAATTCCTTCTTCGAGAGGCTCGAGAGAACGATCAGGAGCAGCATCGCGATGCCAACGCCGCCGACGTTCGCCTGCGCTCCGATGACATCCCCCAGAAGATCGCCGACGAAAACACCGAAGAGCATGCAGAAAGAGAGCAACGCGACGCCGTAGATGATCATACGGTTCTCCTTGTATCCGGGCCGAGCGCGGGTTGTATCATGCCGAGAGGGGTCGTGGAAGCGTGAGTCGAATCGTGCCGGGCGAGGATTTCAATCTCTACTCTCACTTTGGCAGGCAAATCCGCAGCCATGCAGTAAAGGAATTGCTGCGCACCGGCTCGCAAGTGTCCCTTAGCTACGCCGAGATCGATCGATTGTCTGCCCGCATGGCATCGGCGCTAAAAGCGCTCGGTGTGCAACCCGGCGATCGGGTCTCGGTGCAGGTCGAAAAGTCACCCGCATCCTTGAGTCTTTATCTGGCCTGTCTTCGCGCCGGGTTTGTTTATCACCCGTTGAACATGGCCTACAAGCAGAACGAGCTCGAGTACCTGCTGGGGAACGCGGAGCCGGCGGCCGTAATCTGCGATGCTCGCAACGAGCCATCGATTCGGCCGATCGCGGCCAAGGCCGGGGCGAAACACGTACTGACGCTCGATGCCGACGGCACGGGCGTGCTGGCAGATCTGGCGAACGACGGTTCTGAGGAATTCGAGACGGTCAGGCGCGCTCGCGACGACGTTGCGTCGCTGCTGTACTCATCGGGCACAACGGGTGTCCCGAAGGGCATCATGCTGTCTCACTGGAACCTGCTCAGCAACACCCGGACACTGGTGGAAGCATGGGGGTTTACGGAAAACGACAGGCTGTTGCATGCGCTGCCGATTTTCCATGTGCACGGTTTGTTCGTTGCTATCGGGTGCACGCTGCTGAGCGGGGCCAGCATGCGCTGGCTGGCGGGATTCGATGCCGATGAGGTGATCCGTTATCTACCCGAATGCACAGTCATGATGGGGGTTCCTACCTATTACACCAGGCTGCTGGCGCATCCGGAGTTCGACCGCGACGTGACCCGCAACGCCAGGCTTTTCGTGTCGGGATCTGCGCCGTTGCTCGAGGAGACATTCACGGCGTTCGAGGCGCGGACGGGCCACAGGATCCTCGAGCGCTACGGAATGACGGAGACCAACATGAACACGTCCAATCCGCTGCAAGGCGAGCGGAAACCCGGAACGGTCGGCCCGCCGCTGCCGGGCGTCAAGGTGAGAGTCATGGGGGATAACGGAACTCCGCTCAACGCCGGGGAGATCGGCAACCTCGAAGTCAGAGGTCCGAATGTCTTTCTGGGTTACTGGAAGATGCCGGAGAAGACGGTCGAGGATTTTTCCGACGATGGGTTCTTCAGGACGGGCGACAAGGCCAGGATAGACAGCGACGGCTACGTGTCTATTGTCGGGCGCTCCAAGGATATGATCATCAGCGGCGGTCTGAACGTCTACCCGAAGGAAGTCGAGCTCGTGATTGACGATCTGCCCGGGATCACCGAGTCGGCCGTCATCGGTGTGCCGCATTCCGATCTCGGAGAGGGCGTAGTAGCCATTGTCGTCGCCGAGAACGAGGACGCGAAGCGTGACCGCGATCTGATCGGCGAGTGCAAGGCGCAGCTGGCGGGATTCAAAGTCCCCAAGCGCGTGATCTTCGTCGATCACCTGCCGAGGAACACCATGGCAAAGGTTCAGAAGAACCGTCTCAGGGAAGAATATGCCGCGCTTTTCGACGTGCCGGCCGAATAGCGTTTGGACCATGCCGCGAAGCGCCGACATAGCGTGATGGGATCAGCCCGCGTGGTCAATATTGCCGACCTGCCCGCTGAGGCGCGGCCACGATACACGAACACACCTGGTGTCGCGGCGACCGTCCGTTCACCCGGGCGGACGGCCGGCCTGACCCGAATGGGAGTCCATGTGCGCACGGTCGCCCCCGGGTTTGCGGGCACGAATCGTCACTTCCACACCGTCGAGGAGGAATGGGCCTTCGTGCTGAGCGGCCGGGGCAGTCTGCGTCTCGGCCCGCTGACGCTGCCAGTCGGTCCCGGGCATTTCGCCGGGTTCCCGCCCGGGCCGAGTCCGCATCATTTCCTGAATGACGGCGACGAGGACCTCGTTTTTCTCGAAGGCGGCGAATCCCGCGCGGCAGAAGACGGCTGCTGGTATCCGGATGCCCGACTGATGTCTCAGGGGCGAGAGATCATCGAGCCGTATCAGGAGCCGCCGCCGGAACAAGGCAACAAAGAGCAGCTCCAGCATGTCGATTCCGTGCCGCCGAGCTCTTTCCAACACGATGTCGAGACGCGCGCACGGCGCCGGATGCGCGCATTGCACTCACCGACCGGCCTGGTGCGGCAGGCTGTCTACTGGTGCCGTGTCGACCGAGGCGATTTTTCAACGGCCCTGCACACGCACGACAGGACCGACGAGTGGGTATTCGTTCTTACCGGCAAGGCCGTCGCCCACATTGGTGAAACTCGGTTCGACATCGGCCCGAACGACTTCATCGCTCATCCTGCCGGTACCGAGCCGCATTTCATGGAAGCCGTCACCGATGTGACCTATCTCATGGGCGGAATGATCGACACCGATGACGTCGTCACCTATCCGCGGCACGGCCTCCGCCGCGCCGGTGGCAAGCTCGAGCCGTTGCGCCCATGAGCGGGCGGTCGGGCGCGACCTCGAACCGGGTGCGACCTTGGACTGAGGAGCTCTTGATTTGAAAATCGAAGCGATTGCAGGGTTCGCCGTCATTGCAGGCGATGCTGCGGCGAGCAAAGCGCTTTATCGGGATGTACTGACGCTGCCGATGAAGGAAAAAGACGACTATCTGTCCATGGACCGCTTTGCCGGCGCCAATCACTTCGGCGTCTGGCCGCTGACCATGGCGGCTCAATCCTGTTTCGGCCGTGATGCATGGCCGGAGGGGTTGCCCGTGCCGCAGGCGACGATCGAGTTCGAGCTGGCCGACGTCGAATCGGTGCACGTCGCTGTCGAAGAAATGAAAACAGCCGGGCAGGTGTTCGTTCACGAGGCGCGGCAGGAGCCCTGGGGTCAGACGATCGCACGTTTCGTGAGTCCGGAGGGGCTCCTGGTGGGCTTGAGTTTCGCTCCCTGGCTGCACGAAAGGGCATGAGCTTTGTCGGCAGGGCAACCGTGGGGGTCATGGGCTCGAGCCGCGAAGGGCACGATCAGCTGGCTGTGCCGCTCGGCGGACTGCTGGCCCGGCTCGAGCTCAATCTGCTGACGGGTGGCGGCGAAGGAGTCATGACTTCGGTCAGCCGCGCCTATGTCGAGTCGCGCCGCGATCGCGGGGTTTGTCTCGGCATCGTTCCATGCAGGAGTGTCGATGTGCGAACCGAGCCCCGCACCGGTTATCCGAACCCATATGTGGAGCTCGCGATCTACACGCATTTGCCGCTCAGCGGAGTAGAGGGGCAGCACGACCTGTCGCGCAACCATATCAACGTGCTCAGCTCCGATGTCGTCATCGCGCTGCCCGGTGGCGACGGCACTGCGAGCGAGGTCGAGCTCGCGGTCCGCTATGCAAGGCCGGTCGTGGCATTCGCGTCGACTGCGGCGCAGGTGGAACGCTTCGACGCATCGCTGACGCGATTTTTCGACATCGCAGATGTCGAAGCCTTTCTGGTTCACCATCTGGCGGCGACGTGAGGAACGGGTCGACCGTTCACTCGGGAGGGTACAAGAACGAAAAGCTTCTTGTTCTTCGTTGCCGGCGCAACCGGAGGCTTCCCAGCACAAAGCCATGCAGTCGTGGCAGGACTGAGTGCCGGTCGGATCCGGCAGGCCGGAAACTCAGCGTGACAAGGCCCCGCGGGCTGCGGTGTCGTAACCGAAGATGTTATAAACGAAGTCTCGCTTCCGGCAGACCGGAGAAATCCAACAATGAATAAGCTACGAACCATTCGGCTTTCCCGCAGCACACATTCAGAAGATCGAGAATTATCGAAAATCCGACCAGGATGCGACGGGTTTATCGATGCCCCATCGTTCGCGCAACGGCTGGAATCCGTTCTGGCATTAATCGGGAGTGCCCAGACATGAAGCTTGGAATTATTGCTCCAGTCGCATTGCTGGCGGCGGCAGCGGGCTTTTCTTCTGCTGCCGATGCCCAGGGTGGCTTCGGTCCGCCGGAGCTGACGCTGGTCGAGGTCAGGGAAAACATCTATACGATCCGGAACTCAGGTTCCGGGAACGCCTCGCTGCTCGTTGGTGACGAGGGCGCGATACTGATCGATGACAAATTTCCGCAGGATTTCGATGGCATCATCGAGTTCGTCCGTGAAGTCACGGACGCACCATTGCTCTATGTGATCAATACTCACCTGCACCCCGACCATACCGGCGGCAATCCGGCCATGCAGGGCATCGGGGCACACGTCGTGGCTTCGGAGAATGCTCGTCGCATAATGGCCGAGCGCAACCAGCCCGGATTGCCGAACATCACCTTCGAAGACACGATGCGGATCTGGCTCGATGACATGCCGATCGACCTGGCTTATCTGGGCCGCGGGCACACGGACGGCGACATCGTCGTCCATCTGCCGACCGAACGGCTCGTGATCACCGGTGATCTGTTCGCGCTGTACGGTCCCTACCGGGCGGTCATCGACTATACGGCGGGCGGGAGCCTTCGCGACTGGACGCGCACGCTGGAGCGTTTGCTGAAGCTCGACTTCGACACCGTCATTCCGGGCCACAGCGGTGTGACGGACCGGGCCAACGTCGAGGGGTATATCGGTTACCTCACGGCAACCCAGGACATGGTTCGGGAAATGAATGCGAGACAGGCCACGCGCGAGGAGATCCAGACGATGCTGCAATCCGAGTTCGACTGGGGCGGTCTCGAGATGTCGATCGGCCTCGACGGCGTGATCGCGGAGATGCGTTAGCCGCCTACTCCCCGAGCTGCTCGAGCATGTACTCGATGGCGGCGATCACTTCGTCGTCGGACAGGTTGACCTGACCACCCTTGGGCGGCATGTAGCCGGAATCCCCGGTGTAGCCGTTGAGGGCGTGCTCCGTCAGCGTGTCCATGCCCTGAGCGACTCGTGCCGCCCAGGCCGCTCCGTCACCGAGGGCCGGCGCGCCCGTCGCGGCGGCCGTGGCCGGTGAGTGGCAGGCGATGCAGGCCTGGTTATAGACCTGCGGGCCCGTCAACACTGCGGCAACTGGCTCGGCAACGACAGCCGGCCGTGCGGCGACCAGTTCATCGGAACCCATCAGAATGACCTGGCCGAGCGGCTCTATACGCGCCGCGATTTCGGCTTGCACCGCCGGGTCGTCGACGGCGATCCGGCCACCGATATCGAAGAAGATCATTCGCACCATGAACGCGAGCCCCACCGCGGTGCCGAGGATTATCCCGGCGACGAGCGTGAAACTGTCGAGCAGAAGGTGCCGTTCCTGGTCGCGCAAAGTTGTCGTCCTTGTTCGAAAGCGCGGCGATTATACCGTATCGGCTGAGAGGCGACGATCGAGGCAGCGCAGGTGCAGGGCCTCGTAGACATCGGCTTCGCGGGGTCGCGTGTTTCCTGCGAGGTCGGCGACGGTTTTGGCGACGCGCAGGGTCCGGACGACGCCGCGCGGACTGAGTTGCCAGCGAATCTGGGCGTCGGCCAGCAACTGGCGGGCGCGGGTGTCGAAGTTGGGGTCGTCCAGAAGCTCGCGCTCGCTGAGCCGGGAGTTGACGACACCACGCTCGCTCTGGCGCGCCCGCGCGCGTTGAATCTCTGCCAGCATGGCGTTGCTGTCCGGCGTGCGCTCGGTACGAGTGAGCTCGGCGACGGCAACGGGCGGCACTTCGATATGCAGGTCGAAGCGGTCGAGCAGCGGACCGGAGATTCGCGAGCTGTATTGCTGTACGCGGCCCGGGCTGCAGCGGCACCGGTCGGTGCCGTCCCCGAGGAAGCCGCAAGGACACGGGTTCATGGCCGCAATCAGCTGAAACTGAGCCGGGAAATCGATTCGTCGGCCGAGCCGGGATATGGAAACGCTTCCCGTTTCCAGTGGCTCGCGCAGGGATTCCAGGGCCTGCCGGGAAAACTCTGGTAGCTCGTCGAGGAACAGAATACCGCGATGGGCGAGGCTGACTTCGCCCGGGCGCGGATGGACTCCACCGCCGACCAGCGCAGCCGCCCGGGTGGTATGGTGCGGAGACCGGAATGGCCTCAGCCGCCCGTTGTTGAGCGCCGAAGGCATGCCGGCAACCGATGCGATGGATGCGACATCGAGCAGCTCGTCATCGGAGAGGGGCGGCAGTAGCCCGGGCAGCCGTGCCGCCAGCATCGTCTTGCCGCTGCCCGGCGGACCGATCATGAGCAGGTTGTGTTCCCCGGCCGCAGCCACCGCCAGTGCACGTTTCACGCCGACGTGGCCTTTGACGTCGCCGAGAGTCGACGCCGATGCGGTAGATCCCGGTACGGGGACGGGCTCCACACGGCGCAGTGGTTTCTTCCCGTCGAGCGCCGCGATAATCTCGCTCAAATGGCTTGCCGCGCTCACTGTCGCACCGGGAACGAGCCCCGCTTCGGACGAGCTCGCATCGGGTACGACGAGCTCCCGTCCGGCAGCGCGCGCCGCGAGAGCGCAAGGCACGACGCCCGTGACCGGGCGCAATTCACCGCCGAGTGAGAGCTCGCCCAGAAACTCGATGTTGCTCAGTCGCCAGCGTTGGCGCTGCCGGGCTTTGATGATCCCGAGCGCAATCGCGAGGTCGAATCGCCCGCCCTGTTTCGGAATATCGGCCGGCCCGAGATGCGCCGTTATCCGGCTGGCCGGCAGGTCGAAGCCGCAATTCTGCAGCGCTGCGCGGACCCGGTCGCGGCTCTCCCGCACGGCGGGGGCGGGCAGGCCGGTGATCGTGAAGGCCGGCAACCCGCCGGCAATATTCACTTCGACGCTGACCTCGAAGGCATCGAGGCCGGCCTGGCCTCGACTGATCAACCTGGCCAGAGCCACCACAGAGCTCCGACCCGCGCTGCCGGCGCGGCGTCAGCTGTCGGCGCTGCGTTCCTCGAGCTTGGCGAGGCGAGCCTCGAGCGCCTCGAGCTTTTCTCGGGTGCGCTCGAGCACAGCAGCTTGCAGATCGAAGTCCTCACGAGTGACGAGATCCATCCTCTCGAATCCGGCCAGGAGCAGCGCCCTGAAATTCTTCTCGAGATCCTCGCCGAGGGCGCGCAGGTTCTTCGGCACGGCGTCGGCCATCTGGCGTGCCAGCTGATCGATCTCAAGACGTTCCTTTGCCTCGTTCATTGCATCTTCTCCTGCACTCGTAAGCCAGACATATTACCTGCCGGACCGCCAAAAAAAGAACTCGAGGCCAGCGTGCTCCGGCTTGACTTAATGCAACCGAAACAAGGCCCAAAAGGCGAATCCGGTCACGCTGCCGGGCTCTATGCGCGTGCTAGACTTCAGCCAATTCATTCAGAGGGGCGTCCCTTGAAGCGGCTTGCCTGGTCGATTCTCGTATTGCTTCCGTTCGGCGCACTGGCCACCGAAGTCTACCGCTCGGTCGATGAAAACGGCATTGTCGTTTACAGCGACAGGCCGGGCGATTCGAACGAGACTGTGGATGTAAAGCCCGTCGTCGACAGCTTCGGCGCGTCGGCCCGCGCGCAACGCGAGAACGCCGACCCCGGGCAAGCCACGCCGAACACGCTTCTGGCTGCGACAAGCACCAGCGAAGCTCCCCAGGAGCCGTCTGCCGCCGAGCGGGCCCGTAACTGCCAGGTGGCGCGCGAGCGCTCCGAGACCTATAGCAATTCACGCCGGCTTTTCCGTACTCTGCCGGATGGTGAGCGCGAATACCTTTCAGACGCTGAGATCGAAGAGGCAAGAGCCACGGCGCAATCCGATGTCGCCAACTGGTGCGACTAGCGTTTCAGCCGAGAGCGTTTCGAAACGCGGACACGACACCTCCGCCGGCAGCTCATTTCTCCCGAACTTTTGCGAGCCGCGCATGGTGCTCGCCGTTGTGCTCGTCTCGGAGTTGCTGGCTTTCGCCTTTACCTTGGTCCGTTCGTCCGGCGCCGGCTTTCTGACCGAGCTCGCCCGGATCTCGATGCTGATGCAATGGCTCGGCCTGACGAGCGCAGCGCTGCTGTGCATGCTGAGAGCGCCCCTTGCCCGGGCGTCGACCGGAATCACGACGTCGATCGTGCTCGGCGTCGTTCTCCTGAACATCCTGATTCTGTCGATTGCGATGATCTGGGCAGGCCGCTGGCTCGGCGGCGGCGACACGCTGCAGATGTTTCCTTCCGAAACCTGGCTTTTCGTGCTGCGCAACCTGGTGATCGGGCTGATCGTGACGGCGCTGCTGTTGCGCTACTTCTTCGTCAGCCATCAATGGCGGCTGCATGTGGAAGCCGAGGCGCGGTCGCGGATCGATGCCCTGCAGGCACGCATTCGACCGCATTTTCTGTTCAACAGCATGAACACCATCGCGTCTCTGACGCGGAGCGACCCCGACCAGGCGGAGCAGGCCGTAGAGGATCTCGCCGACCTGTTTCGGGCCACCCTGAACGACGCGGGCCGACTGCTGACGCTGAAAGAAGAGTTCGAGTTGACACGCATCTATCAGCGAATCGAGATGCTCAGGCTTGGAGATCGCCTTCAGGTGGATTGGGACGTCGGCGAATTGCCGATGCGCGCGCGCCTTCCCGGGCTGACGATACAGCCCTTGCTCGAGAACGCGATCTATCATGGTATCGAGCCGCTCGATGACGGGGGCGTCGTAACGATTGCAGGCAGCCTGCGCAACGACGAAGTCGAGATCCGCGTGACCAACCCGATCGGCCGCTCCGCGCAAGGACAGACGCGCCAGGGACACCGTATTGCGGTGCAGAATATCCGCGAGCGGCTGCTTCTGGCGTTCGAGGGGCGCGGGGCATTGGATATCGATCAGTCCGACGGAACGTATCAGGTAACCGTGCGTTTTCCGGTGTCATAGCCGATGAGCAGGGAGCGATCGCTGCTCATCGTCGACGACGAGGCGCCGGCCCGCGAGCGTCTCGAGCGCATTGTCGCTGAGCTGGATGCCTGGAAGTGC
>JASFSD010000040.1:0-11615 GCA_050114575.1 Gammaproteobacteria bacterium
TAATCGAGCGAACACGGCAAGGATCTGAGCTTCCTCGCCATGATGCGTGCTCGCCGCAATCAACACTGGTCGTGACGCTCCCCACTGATGACGGAGCTGCCGCGCCTCGACACATGCTGTCGCCGGCGCATCGACGTCGAACTTAAGATTGCCGGTGACGGTCAGGAGGCGATCGTCGACGCCGAGATTGCGCAGGCGCTGTGCGTCGAGCGAAGTCTGCGCACAGATCAGGTCGGCCGAAGCGAACATCGACCGAACCATCCGTCCGGCGAAGAGATACGCGCGAAACGACGACAGCGACATCCTGGCATTGACGATATGCAGGGGAATCCTGCGCCTGACGCAGGCATGAAACAGATTCGGCCAGAACTCGGTTTCCGCAATGATCGCGAGCTCGGGCCTGACGCGATCGAGGAAGCGTGCGACGGCATCGGGTGTATCGTAAGGAAGATACCGGTGCAGAACGCGGTCACCGAAGAGCCTCTGCACCTGCTCCGATCCAGTGGGCGTCATCGTCGTGACGAGCACCTTGTGGCGCGGCAACCGGTCGGCGACTGCGCGTACCAGAGGCGCCGCAGAACGGACCTCACCGACCGACACGGCATGGACCCAGACCACGCGGCCAGCTTCGACAGGCGCAACGAAGCCGAATCGTTCCGGCCAGCGCTTCCAGTAGGCAGGATAGCGCAGGCCACGCCATATCAGCCCGGCGATGGCATAGGGCAGGAGCAGGTAGGCGGCGATCGACCAGAGGCGCACGCCGGCGACCGCCGCTCAGAGATGCTCGTGGCCGAGCAGTCCGAGCTTGACGAGATCCTGAATGTCGAGAACCCCGCACGGCGACGTGTCGTCGACGACGATGACGCTGTCGACCTCGTTTTCCTTGATCAGCTTGACGGCATCGTCGAGCAGACTGGCCCGAGACACGGTCACGGGGTTTTCGCTGAATCCGACCTCGGCCAGAGGTTTGTCGAGAATCTCGCGGCCTGCGGACTGGAGCTTCCGCCGCAGATCGCCATCGGTGAAGATCCCGAGCACCGAGCCCTGGTCATCGACGACGGTGACGGCTCCGAGCCTGGACTCCGTCATCTCCACCATCGCGCCCTTCAGGGATTCGCTGGCGGCGCAGACGGGGTTCTCGGGGCGCATGACCTGATCGACGCGCATCGTCATCAATGCCGTATGCTCGCGGAACTGCTGTGTGCCGACTTCGGTCAGCGTGTTTTCGCAGAGCCGTTGCATGACCTTGAACGGCACGGTGCAGACATGCACTCCGGCGAGCATCGCCTGGCGGACGTGCTCGGGGTAACGCACCGACGAGAACATGACCTTCGAGTCGTAGCCATAGCGATCGATGACTTCGACGCACTGCTCGTAGAGGCGGATCGCGTCGTGACCCTGGTCCTGAAGCCGTCCGGCGAGCGGGCAGACGAAGGCCGCACCGGCTTCCATCGCCATATAGGCCTGATTGAGCGTATAGATCAGATGCACGTTGACGCGATGACCGGCTACCGTCAGCCGATGACAGGCCGTCACGCCGGCGTTCGAGATCGGCACCTTGAACACCGGCTCGGAGTCGAGCGGCAAGCCCAGAATTCGGTCGGCCTCGGCCAGAATCGCATCCGGGGTGTCACCGAGTGCCTCGACCTGCAGCTCGGGAACGAGCTTCGACAGCTTGACGATCGCAGCATCGATGTCGGTTATCCCGTGCCGATGCATGAACGTCGGCGTCGTCGTCAAACCTTTGATGATGCCGAAGTCGAGAGCCGCCTCGATTTCCGCGAAATCTACTGAATCAAGATAGAGATCCATTCACTCCCCTCAGTGCGCGGCCTGGTGACGCACCAGGTCGTGTATTTCGATCAGCGGCCGAACGAAGTCCGCGAGATCGTCGAGATAATACTGGCTTGCTGCATCGCAAAGCGCCTCGGGCGGTGTCGGATGCGCCTCGATGAAGATGCCGTCGACACCGGCGGCGACGCCCGCTCGCGACAACACCGACAGGAACTCGCGATTACCGCCACGCGGGTCCTTGCTCGGGATCCCGTACTTGCGAATCGTGTGAGTGATATCGAAGACGACGGGATAGCCGATCTGACCGAGGAGCATGAAGCTGCGCGGATCGACGATCAGATCGTTATAGCCGAAAGTGTAGCCACGCTCTGTCAGTATGATCTTGTCGTTACCCGACGCTTCGATCTTTTTCACGGGCTTCGACATGTTGTCGGGGGCGATGAACTGCCCATGCTTGACGTTGACGACGGCGCCGGTCTTGGCCGCCGCGACCACGAGCTCGGTCTGCATGCAGAGATAGGCCGGAATCTGCAGGACGTCGACGACCTCCGCCGCTGGCGCCGCCTGCGTCGGATAGTGGATATCGGTCAGGAGCGGCAGCTCGAAAGACTTCTTGATCTTGTCCAGAATCTTAAGGCCCGCCTCGAGACCAGGACCCTGGTAGTACTCGAGTGAGCTTCGATTGTCCTTCGAGAATGAGCTTTTGAAAATGACCGGGATACCGAGCTCCTCCGAAATGCCCTTCAGGCGCTCGGCCGTTCGCAGCATGAGATCCTCGGCCTCGATGACGCAGGGCCCCGCAATCAGGAACAGCCCGTCGGAGCCGCAATCGATGTCGCCAACGGCGACGTGCTTCTTACTCATTCAGAACTTGGGTTTGAGGTTGGTGGCGGCATTTTGCTTGCTGCGGGGTGGGGCTGCAACCGGGAGCCGCATCCAGGAGCGGCAACAGCAGCTCGAGGTTGCGCCTGCTGGCCCCTTGCCTTTCGAGCACGACCCGGCGAGCCCGACTCCCCATTCGATGGCGGGTCTCGTCGGAGTCGGCCAGACCCGAGAGCGCGGCGGCGAGCTCGGCGCGATCGCGAACCAGCATGCCCGCATCGGCCGCCAGAAGATCCGCGACCGTCTCGCGGAAACTGAAGTTGTGCGGCCCGAACAGAACAGGCAGGCCGCGGATCGCAGGCTCCATCAGATTGTGCCCGCCTTTGTTCGACCCGCGGAAATACAGACTGCCACCGACAAAGGCGACGTCGGCCGCCGTATAGAATTTTCTGAGCTCACCGAGGACGTCGACGACAACGATCTCGTCTGCCCTGACAGCACGTTCCGGATCGCTGTCGAGCTGGCTCTTGGCGACCGCCGGGTATCCGGCCGCCCGGACGTTCTGGAGCACAGCAGAGGCCGATTCGGGATAGCGCGGCACGATGGCGAGCCGCGCGGATGGCTGACGCGTCAGCACCTGTCGGAATGCTGCCAGCAGGTCCTGGTCCTCGCCTGGATGCAGGCTGCCGCCGACGATGACGCAGGCATCCTCCGGGTATCCCAATCGCCGCCGTAATGCCGAGCGAAGCCCCGCCTCCTGATCGTCGACCGTCTGGTCATACTTCATGTTGCCTGTGACGGTGACCCTCTCGGGCGGCACACCGAGGCCCTCGAAGCGGGCTGCGTGCTCGGCCGTTTGCGCGGCCACTAAAGACACGCTGCGCAAGGCGCGCGGCACGATACGGGACCAGTGGTGCAGCCGGAACGAGCGATCCGACAGCTTCGCATTGATGACGCCAACGGGAACCCCCCGCCGCCTGGCCGCGAACAGATGGTTCGGCCAGAAGTCCGACTCGACGATGACGATGAGCCGCGGGTCGAGCCTGACCATCAGCCGGCGTTGAATGAACGACAGGTCGAGGGGAAATCGAAACACGAAGTGCCGAGGGTAATCGAGCTGTGCTGCCCGGACGCCCGTGACCGTATGGCTGCTGATCGCGAGCGTCAGCCCCTCGTGCTCGAGCAACTCGACCAGAGGCTGGATAAGCCGGATCTCACCGACCGAGGAGCCGTGCAGCCATACAGTGCATTTCGGTGGGGTGAACAAGCCGAGGCGCACCGGCAGATCCCGCCACCCCCCGCTCTTCAACGAGCGGTAGACCAGCCAGGGCGATGCGAGCACCAACCCCAGCAGGTAGAGTGAGTCGAGCGCGAAGCGCATGGGTCAATGGCAGCCATCGAAGCTCAGGATGGCCCATTCTATCGCCTCGGGAAGGCGACGACGGTATCAGGCTTCGGCGGCGTCCTGATCGCCTTCGTGGGCGAGTATCTGCCCGGTCGACGAGCTCTCGTAACCCTTGGCCCACTCGAGCAGCAGCTCGGCCCGCATGGGCCTGGCGATAAAGAAGCCCTGAGCGAGATCGCAACCGAGATCCTTGAGCGTCTCCATGGCGCCGGAATTGTCCACGCCCTCGGCAACGACGCGCATGCCAAAGGCGCGGGCGAGCTCCATGGCTGCCTTGATGATGTGCTGATCCTTCTTGTCCGTCGGCGCATTGGTGACGAACGATTTGTCGATCTTGATCTCGGTCGCCGGGATGTCCTTGAGGTAGCTCAGTGACGAGTAGCCCTTGCCAAAGTCGTCGATTGCAATCTCGACGCCGGCTTTGCGGATCTTCTTCAAGCGGGCCGGCGCCGACCCGTAATTCGAGATCAGGCTTTCCTCGGTGAGCTCCAGGATCAGTCCGACGCCGCTGCCGTCCAGAGCCTTGACCAGCTCGTCGAGTCTCGGCCCGAAGTCGGTGTGGTCGATGACTCGGGCCGAGACGTTGATTGCGATCTTGAGGTCACGCTCGAAAATCGGCCATCCACGAACGAGCTGAGCCACTTTGTCGAACACGAGCCAGGTCAGCGGCACGATGCTGCCGGACCTCTCGGCCAGGGGCACGAACTCACCGGGCAGGATCAGCCGGCCGGACTCGTGATGCCAGCGGACCAGGACTTCGGCGCCGACGAACTCGCCGTCCGAAACCCGGGTCTTCGGCTGCATGTAGATTTCGATTCCGTCCGTCTTGACGGCGCGTTCGAGATCGCTGGAAAACTTCCACAGTGCGGCCTGCTGCTGCGTCGCATCCGGACGGTAGATCTCGTAATTGAGATCCTTGGCCGCCGCCTCGTTCAATGCCAGCTCCGCCCGCCGAAACAGACTCTCGGCCGAGTCCGCATGGGTTGGATGAACTGCCACACCGAGCGTCAGATCGACGAAGAGCGCGTTACCATGCCGCTTGAACTGGGGCGGGTGGTCCTCTGCCAGCCTCGAGGCCACATCGATGATGGTCGTGATCGAATCGAGTGCGAGCAGGATGGCAAAACGGCGCTCGGAGAGTCGAATGACCGGCGTCTTCGGAGGGAGGATCTCACGCAACTCTTCGGCATACTGGTTGCAGAACTTGGTGGTTCTTGCCTCGCCGAAAGTCGCGCCGATACGGTTGAATGCATCGAGCTTGGCCAGCAGCAGTCCCGTCAGCTTCTTCGACGTGCCACGTCTGAGGAAGTCGTCAATGAAGCGCAGGCTGCGGCCGACGCTGTCGCCGCGTGATTGTACGCTGCTCGCTCGCTTGCTCATCCTTTATATTTCGTCGGTTGAAGCGTGGCCGGGAAAGCAGCAATTGCACCAGACTGGACTGGCTTTTGCTGTGAGGCCTATCACGCGCGTCGATACCCGCAGACAGCTCGGGAAACCGCGCCAGCAGGATCATGCGCAACTTCACATAAGTCTCGTGCGCAACCGGGCGCGCTGAGACCGTGCCCGGCAACTGCCCGCTCGCGCAGGCCATCTCGATTGCTGGGCCGAAGCCCGAACGCGATAATGCCGCGATGAGCTCGACCCCGAAAATCGGCTTCGTCAGCCTCGGCTGCCCCAAGGCACTCGTCGATTCCGAGCGGATACTCAGCCGGCTCCGCGCGGAGGGCTATGCGACGGCCGGTGATTATGCCGGCGCCGATGTCGTCGTCGTCAATACCTGCGGGTTTCTCGACAGTGCGCGTGACGAATCACTCGATGCGATCGGCGAGGCCATGGCCGAGAACGGACGCGTGATCGTCACGGGATGCCTGGGCAAGGAAGCCGAGCTCATTCGCGAGCGCCATCCCGGCGTGCTCGCCGTGACGGGACCACAGGCCTATGACGCCGTCGTCAATGCCGTCCACGATGTCGCTGCGCCGCCGCACGACCCGTTTATCGACCTGATTCCGCCCGGCGGCATCCGGCTGACGCCGCGACACTACGCGTACCTGAAGATTTCCGAGGGCTGCAACCATCATTGCCGCTTCTGCATCATTCCGAAGCTGCGCGGCCGGCTGGCCAGCCGCGCCGCCGGCGACGTGCTCACCGAAGCCGAGGTCCTGGCCGAGTCGGGCGTGAGCGAGCTGATCGTGATTGCGCAGGATACGAGTGCCTATGGCGTCGACATCCGCTATGCGGAAAGCGTATGGCGTGGACGCGAAGTCAAGGCGCGAATCACCGAGCTCTGTGAGGCGCTCGGTGAGCTCGGGGTCTGGGTCCGGCTGCACTACGTCTACCCCTACCCTCACGTCGACGAGCTCATCCCGCTGATGGCGGAGGGAAAGCTGCTGCCATATCTCGATATCCCGTTCCAGCACGCGAGCCCATCCATCCTGCGCGCCATGCGGCGCCCGGCCGCCGAAGCCGAGACGCTCGAGCGCATCGCCCGATGGCGGCGCGAGGTGCCCGAGCTTGCGCTGAGATCCTCGTTTATCGTCGGTTACCCCGGCGAAACCGAGGCGGACTTCGACTACCTGATCGAATGGCTGCAAGAGGCGGAGATCGACCGGGTCGGCTGCTTTCGTTATGAGCCCGTCCGCGGCGCAGCCGCCAACGAGCTGCCGGATCCCGTCCCGCCGGAGGTCACCGAAGAGCGCTACCATCGCCTGATGACGGCGCAGGCTGAAATCAGCCGCACCAGGCTCGCGGCGAAAGTCGGGCAGGACATAGAAGTGATCATCGATTCGATCGACGACGACCGGATCGTCGGCCGGTCCTCGGGTGACGCGCCCGAGATCGACGGCAACGTGTTCCTGCCGCCGAACCAGGATCTCGAGATCGGCGATCGCCTTTATGCCGTCGTCGAGGATGCCGATACCTACGATCTTTGGGCCAGCCCCCTGCCCGCTTAAAGGAACAGATGAACAACTTAGTCCGCCCCTTCGCGGCGCTCAGACCGCGCTCGGAAACAGCCCAGGCCGTCATCGCGCCACCCTACGACGTCGTCGATACGGACGAAGCGCGATCACTCGCGCGCGGCCGTCCCGAGAGCTTTCTGCATATCTCGAGACCCGAAATCGATCTGCCGCCGGGCACAGACCCTCACAGTGACGAGGTCTATACGAAGGGGGCGAGCAACCTGCGAGCTCTGATCGAGCGCAACGTCCTCGAACGCGAAGCGCGCGAGTGCTATTACGTCTACCGCATGACCGACGGTGACCATCGCCAGACCGGCGTCGCGGTCGCGGCATCGATCGAGGCTTACCTGGCCGGACGAATCCACCGCCATGAGCTCACCCGGCCCGACAAGGAAACCGACCGCGTCCACAACATCCAATCACTGAACGCGCAGACCGGGCCTGTGATGCTGGCGTACAAGGCCAATGCCGACGTCGACGGGCTCCTGGCCGAGGCGGCATCCATGCCCGCGCTGTTCGAGGCGAGCGGACAGCATGACGTCGTGCACACAATCTGGCGCATCGACGATGCGGGCCGGATTGCGGCGCTGACGCGTGCCATCGATGCTCTCGGCGACCTGTACATCGCCGACGGGCATCACCGCTCGGCGGCTGCGGCTCGCGTCGCCGAAGATCGAGCCGGGAGCGGGCCGAAGACAGATGCCGGCCACGATTATTTTCTCAGCGTGGCCTTCCCCGACGACCAGATGCAGATCTTCGATTACAACCGTGTGGTGCGCGACCTCAACGGCATGACCCCGAGCGCCCTGATCGACGCCCTCGGTGACGCCTTCAGCGTCGAGAAGACCGAGGCGCGCGCCAGACCTCAGTCCGCCGGTGAGTTCGGCATGTACGTCGACGGGACCTGGTATCGGCTCCGTGCGCGAACCCGGCCCGGTGCCGACGATCCTGTCGCGAGGCTCGACGTCAGTCTGCTGCAGCAGTCGCTGCTCGCGCCTGTCCTCGGAGTCGGGGATCCGCGCACTGACGATCGCATCGCCTTCGTTGGCGGCGTACGTGGTCTCGGAGAGCTCGAGCAGCGGGTCGACACCGGGCGGGCCGCCGTCGCCTTCGCCTTATATCCGACGAGTATCCGGGACCTGATGGCCGTCGCCGATGCCGGGCTGCTGATGCCGCCGAAGTCGACGTGGTTCGAGCCAAAGCTCGCCGATGGCCTCTTGAGCCACGTCCTCGACTGACGAGACCCGAGCTCGACGCCCCGTCTCCAGGCAGGGCGCCACCGCGGCAGAGGCTCGTCCGCGTGAGCGGTTCAGGTGTCGTCGGTCCAGCGGCGCGTGAGGCCGCCGTAGGCATCGATTCGCCGATCGCGCAGAAACGGCCAGGCGATGCGCGCACGCTCGACAGCACCGAGATCGATCGTCGCAACGACCACCCCGGGCTCGTCGCTGCCCGCCTCGCCGAGCAGTTCACCATCGGGGCCGGCAACGAAGCTCGAGCCCCAGAACTGGATGCCGCCGTCGCCCTCGGGTGCAGGCTCGAACCCGACACGATTGACGGCCATCACATAGCAGCCATTGGTCACGGCGTGACTGCGCTGGACGGTCTTCCACGACCCGACCTGGGCCTGGCCGTGGCTGGCCTTTTCCTCCGGGTGCCAGCCGATCGCCGTCGGGTAGATCAGAATCTCGGCGCCCTGCATCGCCGTCAGTCGGGCAGCCTCCGGGTACCACTGGTCCCAGCAGATCAGGACGCCTAATGCGCCCGCCGACGTCGCAAAGCTCATGAACCCGAGGTCGCCGGGCGTGAAATAGTATTTCTCGTAGTACCGCGGGTCGTCCGGAATGTGCATCTTGCGGTACTTTCCGGCGTAGCCCGTGGTGTCGATCACCGCCGCGGTATTGTGATAGAGGCCGGCGGCACGGCGCTCGAACAGACTGGCCACGACGCACACACCGAGCTCTGCCGCCAACGCCGCCAGGCGCTCGGTCGCGGGCCCCGGGACGGCCTCGGCCAGCGCAAACGGCTCCTCGGCCTCGCTCTGGCAAAAGTAGCGGCTGCGATAAAGCTCGGGAAGGCAGATCAGCTTCGCACCTTTTGCGGCCGCTTCGCGAATGCCGGCCTCGGCGGCGGCGTCGTTCGCTACCGCTGACTCCGCCATTGCCATCTGCACCAGGCCGACGGTGAGCGACGCATTGTTGCCGGATCCGCTCACGACCCGGCCGGGTCCGGCGTCGGCAGATCGCAATACGTGTTGGCGGCGAAGCAGGCCATGTACTGGTCGAGGATCCGCATTCCTTCTCCCGGCCTGACCTTCCCTTCTCGGATTCTGCCGCGAACGAGCTCGTTCATGCGCCGGTGCAGATCGTTCGGAAAGTACTGCACCTGGGCCAGCATCTCCTGAACGGCCGTAGCCGCGATGATCTTCTCGATCCAGAAGTTTCCGGGCTCCTCCGGGTCCGCATAGACGTGGGCCTCGGCGACGCCGCCAAACAGGTTGTGGGCGTCCCCGACGATGTCCTCGTATGCACCCATGAGAAAGAAACCAAGGAAATAGTCTGCGCCGGCTTCGAGCTCATGCAGCGGCAGATAGCGATTGTCGTCCAGATTCGAGACGTAGTGACTGACCGTGCCGTCGGAGTCACAGGTCAGATCGACGAGTTTCGCACGCCTTTCGGGCTTCTCGCCGAGATCGGAGATCGGGACGATCGGAAACGGCTGGCCGATGGCCCAGTGATCGAGCATCGACTGAAACACCGAAAAATCGCAGAGATACTGATCGGTCAGAAGCCGCTCCAGCTCCGCCTGCTCGGGCACGCTCTCTTCGACCGCGAGCTCGAGACGATCGCGAACGGCCGAGGCAATCCGCCAGAAGATGTTCTCGCCGAGTGCCTGCTGTTCGAGGTCGAGATAGCCGAGCGAGAACAGGACCCTGACCTCGTCGAGACGCTCGTTGGCGTCGTGATAAGCCTCGAGCAGATCATTCGAGGCCGTCAGCGAACTCACGTAGCCGAGAATCTCGACCAGGCTGCGCAAGGGCTCGGCCGCGTTCTGCGGGACCTCGATCGTCGCGTTACTGCCGAGCCTCGGCTGCGCGCCGAGGACGGGAACGATCAGCACGGAGTGGTGCGCCGTCAAGGCGCGACCCGACTCGGTTACGAGTATGGGCGGCGGGACGTCGTTGGCCTGACAGACCTCGTCCACGGTGCAGACGATGGCGTTGGCGTACTCCTGCAGGCTGTAGTTGATACCGGCATCTTCCTCGTAATGACCTTTGTCGTAGTTGACGCCAAGGCCACCGCCGAGATCGAGATACTCCACCTGGAAACCGCGCCGGCTGATTTCGGCGTAGACCCGGGTGATTTCCTTGGTCGCCTGCTTCAGCACCTGAATGTCCGCGATCTGACTGCCGATATGGCAATGTAGAAGCTTCAGACTGTCTTGCAGACCCCGCCGGTCCAGCTCGTCGAGCACCTGCACCAGTTCCGCCACATTGAGACCGAACTTCGAATTCACGCCCGAGGACTCCGACCAGCGACCCGAGCCCCGGGTCGCGAGCCTGACGCGCACGCCGAGCTCGAGATTGCCCTCGGCCAGCTCGAGCAGATCCTCGAATTCCGCCAGCCGCTCGACCACGGGCACGACATGCTGCCCGAGCCGCTGTCCGGCCAGCATCAGGGCCAGCATCGACCGGTCCTTGACGCCATTGCAGATCAGCAGCGAGTCGTCGTCGATGTGCGGCAGAGCGGCGATCAGCTCCGCCTTCGAGCCGCACTCGAGCCCGAGACCGTATGGCCGCCCGGCCTCGCGAATCTCTTCGACGACCTCGTGCAGCTGATTGACCTTGATCGGATAAACGCTGCGATAGCCGTTGCCGTATCCAGCCTCGGAAATCGCCTCTGCGAAGGCTTCGTTGAGGCGCCGAACCTGGGCGCTCAGAATGTCTTGGAAACGAATCAGAACGGGCAGCTTGACACCGCGCTGACGCAGCTCGTCGACGATCGCGGCGATATCGAGCGTCGTCTCCTTCTCGTCGTGGGCGTGGACCGCCATGTGGCCATGCTCGTTGACGAAAAAGTACGGTGCGCCCCAGCTGTCGATTCGATAGAGCTCGCTGGAGCGGGCGACCGACCAGGCCGGCCGCGCGGCGCTTCGAGCCTTGGCTACCATCTCACCACCCGAGAACGCTGCCGAAAATCAGTGGCGCGACGATGGTCGCATCGGACTCGATGACGAACTTCGGAGTCGAGGCGGACAGTTTGCCCCAGGTGATCTTCTCATTCGGGACGGCGCCCGAGTACGAGCCGTAACTCGTGGTCGAGTCGCTGATCTGGCAGAAATAGGCCCAGCGTTCGACGTCTTCGTAGTTCAGGTCCTGCTCGAGCATCGGCACCACGCAGATGGGAAAGTCGCCCGCGATACCGCCCCCTATCTGAAAGAAGCCGATCGGGCTGGCCTGGCTGACCTCCCGGTACCACTCGGCGAGATGCATCATGTACTCGATGCCCGAGCGCACGGTTCCGGGGCTCGCAACCTTGCCCTTGAGGCAGGCCGCGGCAAAGAAATTGCCGAGCGTCGAATCCTCCCAGCCCGGCACGAACAGCGGCAGATTCTGCTCCGCCGCGGCGACCAGCCAGCTG
>JASFSD010000041.1:0-11469 GCA_050114575.1 Gammaproteobacteria bacterium
AGCGACGGGCTCGGATATCGAGCTGCTGCACATGATCACGCCGAAACCACCGGCCGCGGTCGAGGGCGGCCTGCCGGGCGGTCCCGGCTACTTCTTCAACCGCGAGACGCTGCGAGCGCTCAGCGACGCCAGTGGCGGCCGCGTGCGCCGCTTCTGTGCCGAATCGAGCGTAAGACTGCTCGATGGCAGCCGCCTGACCCCGACCAACGCCATTCAAGCCGGCGAGATGCATTACAACGAAGGCGGCGCGTCCCCGTACCACATGCACAAGGGCACCGACGCGAATCCCGACGGCGCCGCGCATTGCTACATGACCTTCAAGGGCCGCGGCAAAGTCGACGTCGGCGACACCTCGCAGGAGATCGAGCCCGGCACGCTGGTCTACTTCCCGCCGGGTGTGCCGCATCAGCTCAATGCCCACGGCGGTCCGCTCGATTATTTCGAGATTCAGGCCTGGCGCAGCTTCAAGACGACCATACTGAGCGAGGATCCGCTGGGGCTCCGCTGGTACTACGTCCCCGATGAGCCGGGCGGCGACCTCGTCGAGTGGAATCAGAGCTAGCCTGACCCGGCGGGCACTCAGACTCTTAACTAAAGCACCGAGGTCGGATAGCGATTCTCCGAGCGGCGCCGTTACGGCCGCCCCGGCTCGCATGGCCTCGTCTTCGCGTATGGCTCGCATCGTCTTCGCGCATCAGGGTCCGTTGCAAAATCACAACAACCCAAGCGCCATGGGGGCTTGTTTCGCCAACTGTCGCCGTCGGGCGATTTGCATTTCTCCAACACGATGGTAGTTTCTTTACATAAGACCCTCGGACGAGGGCGATTCTCATTCGAATAAGCAAGCGATACCTGCGAGGGGGGAATGAAGTGATCAAGCAGAGAAAGACTGTCGTGCTCAGCGCACTCTCGGCCGAGTGCTCGAGGATTCTCCGTCAAGGCATCCGGGATACAGGCGCCGGCGTCTTCGGTGTCGCCGCGTTGACGGCTGTTGCCATGCTGCCGGCGACACAAGCAAGGGCGCAGGATGATTCCGACTCCGAAGAGATCGTCTTCGTCACGGGCTCACGCATTGTCGGCTCGGGCATGGAGACACCGACGCCCGTAACTGCTGTGACCAACGTCGAGCTCTCGAAGATGGAGCCCGGCAACATCGTGGACGCGCTCGATCAGCTGCCGCAATTCTTCAACAACACGACGGCCACCGACCGCGGCAACTTTCTCGGTCCAGCCGGCGGCGCCTTCCTCAACGTCCGCGGCCTCGGCACGGACCGAACCCTGACGCTGCTCGACGGTCACCGCATGCCGCCTTCGGACCGAAACTCGGCAGTGGATACGAACCTCTTTCCCGAAGCGCTCGTTCAACGCGTCGAGGTCGTGACCGGCGGCGCCTCGGCAGCCTACGGCGCCGACGCGCTCTCGGGTGTCGTCAACTTCATCCTCGACACCGACTTCGAGGGCTTCAGCGCCAAAGCTCAGGCCGGCCAGACGAACTACAGTGACGGCGACACGTGGGAAGCCTCGTTCACGGGCGGCATCGGGCTCGGTGAGAACATGCATCTGACGTTCTCGGTCGAGGGCTTCCGCCAGGATCAGATCTCCGGCAAGATCGCCGGCCTCGACGATCGCGGCTGGTTCGGCAATTACGGCTGGGTCACGAATCCGGCGCCGGGTGCGGGGCAGGTCTTCGGAATCCCGCGACGACTGACGATGCCGAATGTCCATTCCTCGCGGCACACCCCGGGTGGCAAGATCAATGAGGAAGGTTTCTCGCTCGATCAGCACACCTTCGACGAGGATGGCACGACGACGCACCTGTGGACGCCCGGCTTCGACACGACCGTCGGCTGGGACTCCGGCGAGCGCTCGACCAGTGGCGGTCCCGAATACGACGTCGCCCGCCGCGGTACGCGCAGCATCCTGAGTGCCGAAGTCGACCGAATGAATGCTTTCGCGAATATCGATTTCGACCTCGGCGATGGGATGAACGTGTTCGCGCGCCTGATGTACGGCGAGAACGATGCACGTCGGAACGACATCAACGGCGGCCTCGGCCCCAGCATGATGGGCATCTGGTCCGGCACGATCTTCCAGGAAAATGCCTTCCTGCCGGAGAGTATTCGCCAGGCCATGGAAGACGAAGGCTTCGACGATTTCCGTATGGATAAGAACGGCGCAATCGTCGGCCGCAACAACTTCCAGGACCACTACAACGACATCACGACCAGCGAGCAGACGATTCTCTCGGCCGGCTTCGACCGCGACATGGACAACGGCTGGACGATGTCCGGCTACGTCCATTACGGCGAAACCGACCGCGTGTCGTATCTCGACAACATCCTGCGCGTCGATCGCTGGTTCATGGCCCAGGACGCGGTCGAGGTCTACGGCGACCGCCGCGACCTGACCGACGACGACGGCAATGCCGGAGCCGACGGCCTGCCCGATCTGGTTGCGGCAGCCGACCGCGGCACGGGCGACATCATCTGTAACGTCCAGCGCTACAACCCGACCGAGGCGGAGCTCGCCGCTGCGGTTGACGGCATCACCGTGCCGTCGCCCACGGGACCCGTCCCGATTGCCTCGCCGGTCGGCCTGGACGGCTCGATCGAAGCCTGCGTGCCTTTGAATATCTTCGGGCTCGGCAACGTCTCCCAGGCCGCGCAGGATTATGTCGTCTCCGACAAGTGGGCGGACACTTCCGTCGAGCAGACCTTTGCCGAGTTCTTCGTCTCCGGCGAGGTCTTCGACGGCTGGTACGCCGGCCCGGTCTCGATGACGGTCGGGGCGAGCTATCGCGACGAGCAAATGAGCCAGACCGAGATGCCGCGCGCGATCTCGGTGCTCGGACCGCCGAAGAATGCCGACGGCTCGGCCGCTGCCAACGGCATCGATCTCGGCATCCGCGGCATTCCCCGCGGCTTTACGGGTGGCAGCCCGAACCTGCATCAGTTCTCGACCTTCTCGACTTTCGGCGGCGGCTACGACGTCACCGAGGTCTTCGGCGAACTGCTCGTGCCGTTGTTCCGATCCGATTCGTCGTCGCAGCGCGTCAATCTGAGTGTGGCCGCGCGGCGCTCGTCGTACTCGCGTGCCGGCGATCTCGATACCTGGAAAATCGGCGTTGACGCACAGCTTGCGGAAAGCTTCAGGCTCAGAACGACGGTGTCCAAGGACGCTCGGGAGGCAACGTTCATCGAGCAGTTCGACCTGAACGGCGGTGGCGGCTCGATCACGGACCCGGCGTTCAACGATGACCGGTTCGATATCACCGTCAGCTCGGGCGGCAACCCGAACCTGAAACCAGAAGAAGCCGACACGATCGTCTTCGGTTTCGTCTATCAGCCTCAGAATGCGCCCGGAATCAGCTTCTCCGCCGACTACTACGAGATCGACTTGTCGCAGACGATCGGCAGTCTCGGCACACAGCGCATCGTGGACGATTGCCGCATCGACAACGTGGCGACGGCCTGTGCGCTGATCGATTTCGATCCAGGCTCGGACATCATCACGCGCGTTTCCAACGTGCTCGTGAACATCGACGACGCCCAGGTGCGCGGCACCGACTACGAGCTCACTTACCGGACTCAGCCCAATCTGTTCTCCGGCGGGCAGAGTGAAAGCCTTTCGCTGCGCTTCCTCGCCGGTTACCTGGCCGAGAACTCGACGACCCCGCTCGGCGGCACCCCGTTCGACGTGGCCGGCGCAACGAGCCTGCCGGAGCTGACGACGACCTCGACGCTCAACTACAGCATCGGTCCCTGGTCGGCTTACATGCAGCACCGCTGGGTAGACGAGACCAAGGCCAATGCGCGCTGGGTCCAGGGAATCGACGTCGATGACAATGTCATTGACTCGATCAACTACGTGAACCTCGGGCTGACGTATACCGGTGGCGCCAACAGCGACATGGGTTGGGAGGTCTTCGCCAACGTCATCAACGCGTTCGAGGAAGAGCCGCCCGTCATTGCCGGAGGTGTCGGCCGCAGCATCCCGGGATCCACGGGATTGAACCAGCATCGGACGATTGCTCTCGGACGGCGCTATGTGGTCGGCGTGAGGCTGGACTTCTAGGCCGATCGAGCCAGTGAATCCGGATCGGGCGCACGGACGTGCCCGACTCGGATTTTGCTCCTCTTCGCTCCTGCTATCTGAATGAGCGCGGCTCGGATTTCGCCCGCACCGATCGATTCAGGGCCATCCCAGCCTTCCGGGCTGTGGGTCCTGTTCGTCACCGAGATGTGGGAGCGTTTCAGCTACTACGGCATGCGCGCGCTGCTCGTGCTGTATCTGATTGCCTCGACGCGCGACGAGCTTTCCGCCGGCAACCCGGGATTCGGCTGGTCCGAAGAATCGGCTTATCTGCTCTACGGCATCTACACCTGGGCCGTGTATCTGACGCCGATCGTCGGCGGCCTGCTGGCCGATCGCTGGCTCGGAACCCACCGCTCGCTGGTGCTGGGCGGCTGGATCATAGCCGCCGGGCATTGCCTGCTCGCGGCAACGGAGCTGTTCGGCGTGACCGCTGGCGAGGCCGTCACGCTGCAGACCGGCCCCGGGGCGCTGCTTACCTTCATGACCGGGCTCCTCTTCATCGTCATCGGCACCGGCTTCTTCAAGCCCTGCGCCGCCGTCATGGTCGGCCAGCTCTACCCGCCGGGGGATGCCCGGCGCGACGGCGGCTTCACGATTTTCTATGTCGGCATCAACGTCGGCGCCGTTCTCGCGCCCCTGGTCGCGGGGACGCTCGGTGAGGTGGTCGGCTGGCACTACGGCTTCGGCGCGGCGGCCGTCGGCATGATCCTCGGGATAGCCGTCTACCAGGCCACTCGCAATCGCTACCTCGGCGACATCGGCTTGACGCCGACGCACGCGGGGATCCGCGGACCGCTTGCCGGCTTCGGTTCACTGTCGTCGATCGAGTGGCAGCGCATCGCCGTCATTCTCGTGCTCGCCTTCGTCGGCAACATCGCGTTCTGGACGGCCTTCGAGCAGGCCGGCAGCTCGATGAACGTGTTTGCTGCGCAGAGCACGGATCGCACGGCATGGGGCTGGCTCGAGGAGCCGTTCCCGGCGACCTGGTACCAGTCCATCAATCCCGCTGCCGTCATCGTCTTCGGGCCGATCTTCGCCTGGCTCTGGGTCGCGCTCAGCCGACGACAGCTGAATCCCTCGACGCCGATGAAATTCGCGCTCGGCCTGTGGCTGCTCGGCCTCGCGTTTCTCGCCATGGTGCTCGGTGCCATCGAAGCACGCACGGGCCTCGCCGGCCCGCACTGGCTGCTGATTACTTACGTCGTCTACACCTGGGGCGAGCTTTGCCTGTCACCCGTGGGGCTCTCGATGGTCACCAAACTGGCCCCGGCCCATCTGCAGTCACTGCTCATGGGTCTCTGGTACTTTTCCTTTTCCGTTGCCAACCTGCTTGCGGGCTTCGTGGCGCGGTTCTCGGTTCGATTCGAATCCGGCGAATCGACCTTCGTCATCGATGGGTTGCCCGGCTTTTACCTGCTGCTCGTCGTCGTCCCGATCCTGGTCGGGACCCTCATCCTGGTGCTGACGCCCCGGCTCAAGCGCTGGATGCATGGCGTTGTTTGAGCCCGAGAACAACTCGCTTTCGAGACGAATATTTCATAGAGTTACAACAATTTCTTAAGCATAACTTCATGTTATAGATTTAACCTACTGAAATGTTGCTGGGTCGAGTGGGAACGTCTCCATGCATCGGAACCTCGGTCGTCACCGTTCCGTTCTCCTGTCGCTGGCGGGACTCGCGTCGCTCCTTTCCGGTTGCGTGGTGACTGATCACACGCTTTACGACGCGGCCCGGGCGAATCGGGCAACCGCCATCGATGCGGCATTCACCGCGCCGCAGGCCTTCGATTATCCGAGATCGAATACGGCGCCGATCGTGACCGAAACATCACCCGGGTTCGAAGGCTATCGGAGCTTCTCGATCGTCGGGCCCGAGGCGCCGGCGCTCGCGAGCCCCGACCTTCATCTCGAGGCCAATTTGTATCTGAGCGAGCAGCTCGGAATCGACCGTCTCGTGATCGTGCTGCCCATTTGGGGCAGCGCGGACTTTCCCCAAAGAAAGGTCGTCAAATCACTTCTCGATTGGTCGGGCGGGAGGCTTCACGTGCTCGAGGTCGTCAGTCACGAGGCGATATTCCGCTGGACCGAGCTTGCCGACGCGCAAACCGAAACGGAATTTTTCGAGTTGGCGCACGAGAGCTCGATGCGTGTCGCCGGCACCGTGACCGGCATACGCCGGCTGGTCGACTGGGTCGATCCTTACGGTGACCTCGAGATCGATCTGGTCGGCTTCAGCATGGGCGCCCTGGTCGGTGCCATCACCATCGGCGTCGACGACAGACTCAGCAGCGGAGTGCTCATGCTGGGCGGCTCCGATCCGGCCGGAATTCTCGCGAATTGCAGCAGCCGCAAGGTCGCCCAAGTTCGCAAAGGCGCTATGCGCCGATTTGGCTGGAGCCGAGCTCAGTATCGCGAGGTGATGGAGGAGTATTTCGGAGCCGGCGATCCGGGCCTGTTCCAAGGCCGCTACGACCCGAGCCGCCTGCTCATCATCGACGGAGCGCTCGACACCTGCATGAATCGCGAATCCCGCGACGCACTCTGGCAGGCAACCGGACAACCCGAGCGCTACCGGATTCTTTCGACACATCGCTGGGGATTCATGGCGCTTACACCGCTGGCCCTGAATCAGGCAACCAAGAAGATCTTCGCCTTCCTGATCCAGCGACCGACCGACCCGGCGCGCGGAGCTCAGAGCGCGGCGCCACGAATACTACTGGCATCGACGGACGCTCGCCCGGTCCCGACGCATACGCTCGAGGCCAATCGATGAGCCGGAGAAGCTGGCTAGGAGGAAAGCGCGCCCGATCAGGCCGGGCCCAATTCGGGAGCCAGCAATCCATCGAAAGAAACGATCCGTTCTGGATTCTGACGCAGCATGGCCATGAGGTCGCGCGCCAGTGGCAGGCTGAAATCGTACGGGTGAACAGCCAGGCGGACCGAGCCCGTCAGCTTTGCGAGGTGTTTGTTGACCGCATTCGATAGCTTGAGCGTGCCGCAACGAATCCGGCCCCTTGCTTCAAATCCCAGCACCGGCAACCGACGCATTGCCTGCCGTGCGGCATCGAAGATGCCCGGGAGAGTTTCATAGTATCGGAACGGCAAGGTGGTCAGGCGTGCGTGTGACACGCGGCCCATGGCCCATGCCGGCGGCACGTAGAGCCTGGGCGCAGGAAAGGCGCGCTCTGAAAACCATCGATGACAGCGCACGATCAACTCTGCGATGCCAGGCTCATCGAGCTCAAGATGCTCCGCGACGTTTCCCGAGATCAAGGCGCTGTACAGACGGTGCCTGAATCGAGTTATACGTTCGGCCCGATGCTGCCATCCATGCCCGGCAAGCTCGTGCCCAGCCGCGGCCCAGCCATGGACCCGCTCGAGATCCTTGTCCGTCCATGGCCTTCCCGGCACTACCAGTAACATCGCGGGCGGCAAGCCGAGCTCACCCAGCGTATCGATAGCGCGCTCAACGCGATCGAGCGTCTCGGGCATCACATCGTGAATCGAAAGCAGTAGCTTCACGAGGCGCGATCAACCGCTTTCCGCGAATGCCCGCGGCTTACGCCGGCTCAGCCGCTCCAGCCAGCTGTTCAGATTCGATGCATTCAGCGACAGTGCCGCCTCACGCGCCGCCCGGGCCTTCTCGCGTAACAGACCCAGAGGCAGTGAACGAACACGGTCCACTGTCTGGGTCGGCGTCTCGTCCATCGCAATCTTGAACAGGCCCCTCTCGAGCTCGGGCCAGTCGACAATGCCGCACGCGCTGGACACGATCGGCGGCCTGCCTCTGGCCATCGCCTCGAGCGCCACCGTGCCGAAAGACTCCACGCTGGAAGGCAGCATCAGAAAGTCGTGAGCATCCAGCTGCTCGATCAGCTGCGACCGGGTAATCCAGCCGAGATAGTTGAGATTGGGCAATTCGGCGGCGGCCGCTTTGACCGCGTGCCTCAACGGCCCGTCTCCGGCAATGCTGACCTGGATGCCTGGGCGTGCCCGAGCGAGCGCCAGGACCGCCGGCAGATTCTTCTCTTCGGCCAGCCGGCCCGCGAACAGGATGCGGTCGGCCGAAGGCGAGCAAGGCACGGTAGGCCGATCGATGAACTCGCGCGCCACCGAGGTCCCCATGAGCTCAGTCTGGTGTGCACCGAGGCTCGAAGCCACGCCGAGCATGTCCTCGGAGTTGGCAAGCACGACCTCGCTGTTCCTGAACAGCAGCCGATTGCAGCTCTCCAGATACCAGCGGCAGGCCCGGCTGAACCCGGCAGTCCAGTAGATGCTCGTCAGCGCCTCGAAATCGGTATGAAACCCGACGATGAGCGGCACGCCGAGACGTCGCGCCGCAAGCAGCCCGATCATGCCGAAGGGCCCGGGCGTCGGCACGACGATCACATTCGGCTCAGCAGAGGTCACTCGGCGCCAGAGCCTCAGCGGCCGTGGGAACCAGAGCCTCTGCGTATAGTCGCCAGGCAGAGGCGGAGCGAGCTTGCGCAACCACCAGGCACGATGATCGACGGGGCAGAAGTGCTCGGCATGGGCACCGCGAGACTGGAGCTGGGCAACGAGATCCGCATAGTATGAACCGACACCGTTGCGCTCGCTCGGGGCGTCCGAGACGACTGCCACGCGCATGGTTTCAGGTAAGCTCGACATCAGGGCCGGCGTTCCCGAAGCCAGGGAGCAAACCGTCGTCCGAGCTCGCGCTCATCGAGGCCCCATTCCTCGAGCTCGCGAGGCCTGGATGCGTTTATCGGAACCGGCCCCGCCTCATAGTCGCTGATAGCTGCGTCGACTGCCGCCGGCAGCGCCAACCCGAACTGTCGATAGAGCAACTCGACAGCGCATCTGGTGTTGCGCGAGAGGTCCGGAAGAGCGATCCGCACCAGCAGGGATTGCGGCAGCGATGCACAGAGCGTGTCCAGGTTGCGGTAATAGAAATCCAGGCAATCGACGAGTTTCCGCCTGAAGCTCGGATCATTCGCGGCGATTCCAAACAATCGCATCGAGGGCTCGAGCGAATTCAGCTGTGACCGGATGACGGCAACCGCGTCGCGCTGACAAACGACGAACCGCGCGCCGGCAAACTCGTTTACGAGCCCGTTCACCATGCCGGCAAAAGACGCGTTCTTCGACAGCAGCACCTTGGCCTCGCCATGAACGTAGAGATGCTTCTGGAGGCAGCGACGGTACCAGCCAAGCAGCGCCTGCCTATCCCGCGGTGCGAGGTCACGGTCGAAGTAGGCCATGCCCCAGACCCATGGTGCACTCGGAAACGGCAGGATCAGGATGAAGCAGCAGAGAACCGGCAGGAAGCACAGGTAGTCTTCCTCTGGCTCGCGCAAGCCGGTCGGATGAATGCCGGCCGAGCGCTCAAGGAGCAGCGCCTCCGCCCTGTCTAAGAGACGTCGCAGCGGACGGCCGCACCAGCGATCGGCCGAAGCCACGGCCCGGACGATCAGACGCTCGCTGATGCTCGGCGCGAACAGGCACTCCCAGGTAGAGAATGTCGCAAAGCCCGGGTCGGTTGCGAGCAGGCGGTGCAGAAATGTCGTGCCGCTGCGCGGCACGCCGACAACGAATACAGGATTTCGAATTTGAATCCTGCGGTAGCCTCGAAACAGGATCTCGTCGAAGGTGAAGCCGATCCAGTGAATCAGCTGCAGCAGCACAAACGGTGGGAACAGAACTGTCAGAACAGCGAGCCGCCAGAAATAGCGTAACCAGCCGGGATTCCGGGTGGGAACCACGATCCGGTAGATCAGGCTCAGAAACCTGGCGCCCGTCTTCAGCAACATACTGGCCGTTGGGATCCCGTAGACCCAGTTCGTCACCGAGTATGTTTTTCTTTCGTGACAGCGCCGTTACAGCAACTCGCGCTTCATGCGCTCTGGTCCAGCACGAAAGTGATCCGGTTCAGCACACCGGCAACTTCGACCGCCTCTCCATTGATAACGCGAGGTCGATAGCGAAAGCGCAACGCGGCATCGACCGCCGCCTGATTGAACACTTCGTTTGACGACTCGACGACGGCGACATCGCGCACGGAGCCATTGGCCGTGACCGTAAACTGAACAATCACATAGCCCTCGAGCCGCATCATCGCCGCCCGTCGCGGATAGATGGGCGCGACCTTGACGATTGGCAGATACTCGCCGTCGGTCACGGCGCTCATTCCCGTCCCAACCTTCGGAAACAGGCCGCGCATGTCGAAATCCGCCCGCGGCGGCGCGACGGCTATGGCGATGCCGGATCGCGACGAACCATCGGCGACCGGCTGCGGCGCGACATCGGGCTGCAAGGCAACCTCCGTGGGCTTGTCGGGCTTGCGTTCCCGCCTCGCGACGGACTGCGCCCGCTCGACCCGAACGTAGTCGACTGAAACCCCCGCAATCGTGTCGGTCATTACGTTTCGGCCGACACGAATCATCTGTTCCATACCGAAAGCCAGAGCCAGCGTGATCAGCAGTGCGCCGACCGGCGCAGCAACGTAGCGGATCGTTCGCATAGAGCCCGCGTTCGGATGCGCGGAGTCGACAACCTGCCGCGCTCCGTCGCCGAAGCGCAGATCCTTGAGGTGTGACCGGGCACGGCGCGCGAGCATGGCAGCCGGAAATATTCCGCTCAGCGCGCCGACCATGCCGGCCATTGTCGTCACCATCGCCGTCGACACGCCGGCCGCCACGACGCGGGGCGAATTGGCACCGGCCGCACCCATCATGTGGAACACGATAATCATGCCGACGACCGTGCCCAGGAGCCCGAGCAGGGGGCAAACCGTCGCCAGCGTCCGAACCAGGGCCAGACCGGAATGCAGGCGATACTCGGCAGCCGCCAGGAACTGTGCCTTGAGCGCAGTGGCGAACGGCGACTCCTTATCGCGCCAGCTCAGCCACCGTGCCAGATAGGGCGCGATGTCGGACCGGTATTCCTTTCTGAGATAGAGCCACTGGCTTAGGACCACGGTCCACATGGCGAAGATAATAAGTGTGAGGGCGAGCAAGACGGTCCCGCCGCGCTCGAAGAAATCGCGCACGATAAGCCAGGGTGCTGCCGCCCAATCCATGCATAAAAGCTATGCACCAAGCTTGACACTTTCGTGACATCAAGCGTACGTAACTGCCGCAAGCACGCACCGGATTCGGCTTGGCTCGCGCCCCCGCTGGCCGGAAGCAGCTTCGCAAGCGCGGCGCTCGAGCGCGCTCAGGGAACGAGTCTACGAATCGTCCCATCCTGACGTGAGGTGACCAGAAGCTCCCCATCGCGGCCGCGGCTCAGCTGCAGGTCCGACCTCGAGACCAACTCGCCCTTGGTCTGCTCGACGAGCTCGCGAAACGACACGTCCTGCCGGTTACCCGCTGCATCGCGGACGAAGAGTTG
>JASFSD010000042.1:0-11285 GCA_050114575.1 Gammaproteobacteria bacterium
CGCAGTTGAGCGTCGTTGAACGCCTCGTCCTCCATCAGCAAAGAGCCGAGCACGAGATTGGCCTTGTCCCGGATCGAGCGCGTCGCCTCGTCGGCGACACCGACCTGGCCTGCGCGGTCCAGCTGCTGCAGAGCCTGCTGGCGCTGGCCATCCTCGAGCAGGGCGATGCCCATGTTGTAGCCCGCAAAGCCGACCAGCCCATCGGCTTCCTGCAGCCCGTCGAAAATCTCTGCGGCAGCGCCCGGGCTGCCCGACGCCATGAGCGCATTGGCCCTGAGGAAGTCGATTTCAGTGTCGAGGCCCTCCGGGACCTCACCCTCGATCCGGTCGAGCGCGGTGATGGCTTCGGCCAGCTGACCTTTTTGAAAGTGAATCCGCGCCAGGCGATAGGCTGCCTCGTTGCGAACGATTTCATCGACGTCGCCTTCGAGAACGGCGGAAATGGCACGGCCTGCACGGTGGTGCATGCGATAGCTGAGCTCGAAGTCGCCGACCGAAAACTCGGCGTCATTGATGTAGTAGTGCAGCGCGTCGAGTGCCGGCTCGTCCACGCCGTAATGCTGCGCGAGCTCGATGTCCAGCCGCTCCAGCGCATCGAAGTATCGGCCCTGGTCTGCGTAGAACATCGCCTCACCGAAGAACAGGTCGCGCACGACCGGTTCGTCGGTATCGGTATCGGCAGCCGCGCTCAATGAGAGCGCAAAGCATGCGACAGGAAGCCACGCCTTCGTCATGAACAGCTACCAGGTATTGAGCTCGATCAAGGCGCCGCCGGAGCCTGCATTCAGCGTCACGCCAAGCAGATCGGGATCGACATCCTTGGAAAATGAAAACGCTTCGCGGCTCTCGAAATCGTCGCCGTTCGAGAGCTTGCCGATGACAGCGACCGCGAGCTCGTGGGACCCCGTGGTGACGTTGCCCGTGAAGATACGCTGCACGCCGCCGTTCTGCAGAGCTTCGAGCTCCTTGAAGCTGTAGATATGGTGGGCTACGGCCTTGCCGTCGATCTCGACTCGGACGGCGTCGAGACGGAAGTCATCGTCCGCACCCATCTCGACGAACACGGACAGCTCCGTGTTCGACGGATAGAGCAGCCGCTCCTCCAGCAACGCGAGATCGCGCGCGATCGTCAGGACGTCGGTCTTTATTTCCTGGACCTGCTCGTCGAGACTCCTCATCTCCTCTCGCGTCGCGTCCTGAGCCGCTGACTCGAGACATAAGGAGGTGCCGCAGAGCAGAAGAAATACAGCCAAAGTGTTTCTGAACACTGACCCCTCCTTGGTTCCCGTGTGCGCGTTGATTCGAAGGCCCGTTTACTCTTGCGGGCGTATGCGCGATCACACATAACAGCCCGCGGGAAAGTGTTTCCGAATCACTGGCAATGGAATGTGATCTGAAGCGCAAAACGCCCAGTCGAAATTCAGGGAAATCGCCGTTGTCGCAATTCGAAGACGCGCGATTTAACAGATTCAGGTGAAATCCGAGTTATGTCGCGAAGCCGGCCCGCCTGCTAATAGGCCAGCGCAGCTCGGCGGGCACCGCCCCTCGAGCGCTATTCAGCGGTTTCGGCGTGCTCGAGAACCGAGCCAATCTCGGTCAGGATGACCGGGTCGTCGATCGTCGCGGGAGTCGACCAGGGTTCCTTGTTTGCGATCTTGCGCATGACGCCGCGGAGCACCTTGCCCGAGCGGGTCTTCGGCAGCCGCTTGACCACGACAACTCGCTTGAACGCGGCGACGGGACCGATCTCGGCGCGAACAGCCGCGACGGCCTCCGCTGAGATATCTGCATGGGCACGCGAACAACCGCTGTTGAGAACGATGAAGCCGAGCGGCAGCTCACCCTTGAGATCGTCGGAAATTCCGCAGACGGCACACTCGGCGACATCCGGCAGCGCTGCGAGCACTTCCTCCATCTGCCCCGTTGACAGTCTATGGCCGGCGACGTTGATGACGTCATCCGTGCGCGACATGACGAAGACGAAGCGGTCGGCGTCGACGTAACCGGCGTCAGCCGTTCGGTAATAGCCCGGGAAGTCGGTGAAATACGTATCGACGCATTGCGTCTCGGCCTGCCAGAGACCCAGAAAAGTTCCCGGCGGCAGCGGCAGCCTGACGGCGAGTGCCCCGGTCGAGCCGGGGCCGAGCTCTTCGCCTTCCTCGCCCAGCGCGCGCACGTCGAAGCCGGGCACCGGCCGGCCGCCGGCACCGTCGCGCACCTCTTGCGGCTTCAGTCCAAGACAGGATGCCGTGATTGCCCATCCTGTTTCCGTCTGCCACCAGTGATCGATGACCGGTACGCCCATGTGCTCGCGAGCCCAGGCAAGCGTCGCTGGATCGGTCCGCTCTCCGGCCAGAAAAAGCGCCCTGAGGCCACTCAGACCGTACTCGCCGAGCAGGGCCGCTTCGGGGTCCTCGCGCTTGATCGCGCGCAGCGCGGTCGGCGCCGTGAACATCGTCCGGACATCGTGATCGGCGACTACCCGCCAGAACGCGCCGGCGTCGGGCGTTCCCACCGGCTTACCCTCGTAGAGCACGGTTGCATTGCCGTTCAGGAGCGGCCCGTAAACGATGTACGAATGCCCGACGACCCAGCCGATGTCCGACGCAGCCCAGTAGGTCTCGCCCTGCGCGACACCGTAGATATTCGGCATGCTCCAGGAGAGCGCGACGGCGTGACCGCCGTTGTCCCGTACAACGCCCTTGGGCCGGCCCGTGGTTCCTGAGGTATAGAGGATATACAGCGGATCCGTCGCCAGAACGGGGACGCAATCGTGCGGTGTCGCCGCATCGACGCAGTCGTTCCAATCGCGGTCCCGGCCTGGCTCGAGCGTGGCAGGCTCCGCTTCGCGCTGCAGGATGAGGCAGTGCTCGGGAGGATGCGCGGCACGCGCGAGCGCTTCGTCGAGCAGCGGTTTGTAAGGGACGATGCGGCCGACTTCGATGCCACAGGAAGCCGAAAGCACGACGCGCGGCTGACAGTCGTCGATCCGCGCCGCAAGCTCGGGCGCGGCGAAACCGCCGAACACGACCGAGTGCACGGCGCCGAGCCTGGCGCAGGCAAGCATGGCAAAAACCGCCTGCGGCACCATCGGCATGTAGATCACGACGGTGTCACCGCGCCGGACGCCGAGCGCCGCCAGCGCGCCGGCAAGCTGCGCGACCTCGGCCCGAAGCTGTTCGTAGGTGTACTGCGCAACCGTGTTCGTCACGGGGCTGTCGTATATCAGCGCGAGGCTATCTCCTCGCCCGGCTTCGACGTGCCGATCGACGCAGTTGTAACAGGTGTTGAGCATTCCGCCGCTGAACCAGCGAGCGAAAGGCATCCGCGAATCGTCCAGCACGCGGTTCCAGTGCTGGTCCCAGGCGACGGCTCGAGCGGCCTCGGCCCAGAATTCTTCGGGATCATCGAGCGACGCCGAGTAGACTTCGCGATACGACTTCATCGATTAACCCCCGCGCTCGACGCCGTCATGGATATCCGGCTAGCCGCCCGAGGCCCCTCCTGGATACGCCCGCGCCCCGGGACCGATGTAATCGGCCGTTGGCCGAATCAGCTTGTTGTGGGCCCGCTGCTCGAAGATGTGAGCGGACCAGCCGGCAACTCTGGAGCAGACGAAGATCGGCGTGAACAAAGCCGTCGGTATACCGAGGCTCCTGTACGCAGGCGCGCTGTAGAAATCGAGATTCGGAAACAGCTTCTTTTCATTCCATAGCAGGGATTCGATCGCCTCGGCGATCTCGTACAACGTGCGATCGCCGTCGCTTACCGCGAGCTTCCCAGCCCATGCCTTGATCACGGCGTTTCGGGGGTCCGCCTTGCGGTACACCGCATGACCGAAGCCCATGACCTTTTCTTTGCGCTCGAGCATGGCGCGCACTCCACTCTCGGCTGATGCGGGCGAGTCGAAACGCTCGATCAGCTCCATCGCGGCTTCGTTGGCGCCACCATGCAGCGGACCACGCAAAGTGCCGATCGCCCCTGTCACAGCCGAATAGATGTCCGAAAGCGTGGCCGCACAAACACGCGCAGTAAACGTCGAGGCGTTGAACTCGTGCTCCGCGTAGAGAATCAGCGACGCATCCATGGCGCGAGCATGCATCTCACTCGGCGACCGCTGATGCAGCAGGTGCAGAAAGTGCCCGGCGGTTCCGGGCTCATCGGTCTCGGTTTCGATTCTGACGCCGTCGTTCGCGAAGTGATACCAATAGAGCAGCATGGATGGGAACGACGCGATCAGGCGGTTGGCGATATCGAGCTGAGCGGAAAAGTCCGACTCCGGCTCGAGCGTGCCGAGCATCGAGCACCCCGTTCTCAGAACATCCATCGGATGCGCATCGCGCGGGATACGTTCGAGAACCTGACAGAGCTCGGCAGGCAAACCGCGCAACTTGCGGAGCACACCCCGGTAATCGCTGAGCTCGGCGGCACCCGGCAGCTCGCCGTAGAGCAGCAGATAGGCCACCTCGTCGAAGCTCGAATACTCGGCGAGCTCGGCCACGTCGTAACCGCGGTAGCGCAAACCAGCGCCCTCCGCGCCCACGGTTGCGATTGCCGTCGTACCGGCGGAAATACCGCGCAAGCCGGCACCGGCGCTGTCTTCGCTCATTCCTCGCTGCCTCCTTCGTCTGACTCGTTAGCAAAAAGCGCATCGAGCTTGCGCTCGTAAGCATGATAATCGAGGACCTCGTACAGCTCCTCGCGCGTCTGCATCGAATCCACGACCGACTGCTGCGTGCCTTCGCTCAGGATCGTCTCGTAGATACGGCTGGCCGCCTTGCTCATGGCCCGGAACGCCGAGAGAGGATACAGAATCAAACCAACGCCGGCTGCCGCAAGCTCGTCGACCGTCAGATTCGGCGTGACGCCGAATTCGGTCATGTTCGCGAGCACGGGGACGTCGAGCGCATCGCAGAAGGAACGGTAGTTCTCTAGCGACGTCATTGCCTCGGCGAAAATCATGTCCGCACCCGCATCGACGTAGGCTGACGCTCTCGCGATGGCGGCCTCGAGACCCTCCCGAGCGAATGCATCGGTCCGGGCCATGACGACGAAGCTCTCGTCGGTTCGCGAATCGACGGCGGCCTTGAGCCGGTCGCACATTTCGCCTGCTGACACGATGGCCTTGTTCGGCCGATGGCCACAGCGTTTGGCCAGCTGCTGATCCTCGATATGCATGGCTGCCGCGCCGGCTCGAATCATCTCGCGCGTCGTGCGGGCGATATTGAAGGCACTACCGAACCCTGTGTCTACGTCTACGAGCAGGGGCAGCTCAGTCGCGCCAGTGATCCGGCGGACATCTTCGACCACATCGCCGAGCGACGTCATGCCGAGATCGGGCAGACCGAAAGACGCGTTGGCGACACCGGCCCCGGAAACATAGACGGCCTTAAAGCCTGCGCGCTCGGCGAGCAGCGCCGTGTAGGCATTGATCGTGCCCGGCACGAGCAACGGCGACTCACGCGCGAGCTCAGCGCGAAACTTCGCACCCTGGCCCGTCACGAACCGCGCCTCTGGCGACGAGCCGTTTGGCGGAATCGAACGCTCATTCGATCCACAGGTCGATGAAGTCCGGCAGTTCCATCGCCTCGAGAGATGCCTGGTCGGAGCAAGCCGCCTCAATCCGCTCGACGCGCTCAGTTGCGAACCGTGTGCCGAGATTCGCCCTGAATTTTTCGAGCAATTCGGGGATCCCCTCGGCACGCCGCCTGCGATGACCGATCGGATAGTCGAACGCAATGCGCGGTGTGCTCGAGCCATCGCGAAAAAATACCTGCAATGCGTTGCCTATTGCACGCTTGTCGGGGTCGAGATAGTCGCGGCTGAAGGCTGCATTCTCACTGACCTCCATGCTGCCACGCAGAGCGTCGATACGAGGATCGCTCGCCACTTCATCCTCGTAGTCCCGAGCCGTCAACCGGCCGAAAATGAGCGCAATGGCAACCATGTATTGCAGGCAGTGATCGCGGTCAGCCGGGTTCGCGAGCGGTCCCGTCTTGTTGATGATGCGCATTCCCGGTTCCTGAGTCTCGATCTGAATCGACTCGATCTCATCGAGCCGGTTGGCGACCTGCTCGTGCAGCTGGATGCCCGCCTCGACCGCCGTCTGGGCATGGAACTCGGCCGGAAACGAGATCTTGAACAGGACGTTCTCCATCACATAGGAGCCGAGCGCTCGCTCGAGCTCGACAGGCTGGCCGTCGAAGAGCACATCCTGGAATCCCCAGCGAGTCGCCGTCAGCGCAGAGGGATAGCCCATTTCGCCCGTCAACGAAATCAGCGCGAGGCGGACGCCCCGGGCGGTTGCATCACCCGCGGCCCAACTCTTACGAGAACCGGTGTTCGGCGCGTGCCGGTAGGTTCTGAGCGCACCGCCGTCGATCCAGGCGTTCGAGAGCGCGGCAACGATCGCATCGCGATCGGCGCCGAGAAGCCAGCTGGCCACGGCCGTGCTTGCCACGCGCACGAGCAGCACGTGATCGAGGCCGACTCGATTGAAGGCGTGATTGAGCGCGAGCACCCCCTGAATTTCGTGCGCCTTGATCATTGCCGTCAGCACGTCGCCCACCGTCAAAGGGCTGGCACGATCCGCCGTTCGGGCCCGGCTCGCGTAATCGACAACGGCGAGAATCGCGCCGAGGTTGTCCGACGGATGACCCCACTCGGCCGCGAGCCAGGTGTCGTTGAAGTCGAGCCAGCGAACGAGGGCGCCGATATTGAACGCGGCCGTCACCGGGTCGAGCTCGAAACCCGTTCCTGGGACGCGGGCACCCGGCACGAGTGTTGCCCCGGGCACCACGGGCCCGAGCAATTTGGTGCACTCGGGGTAACCGAGGGCGAGCATGCCGCAGCCGAGCGAGTCCATGAGGCAATAGCGGGCGATCTCGCGCGCATGCGTGTCCGACGCCTCGAAAGTCAGGACGTAGTCGGCGATTTCCGTCAGCAGGCGATCCGGGTCCGGCCGCGCCGCGTCGCGATGGTCAGCTCCAGTCATTTCAGTTCGAGGGTGGCTGCGAGAGGTGGGCGACGAATATAGCAGGTCGATGGGGCCGACGGCGCGTTAAACTAAAGCCCCCTCGCAGATGAATTCGAGCCAATGAGACGCAAACCCACGCTGGCGGGCGCCATGACGCCATTTCCCCATTCGGTCGACATCAACGCGCCCATCGACGAGGCGCAGTCTTTCCTGCGCGAGCACAAGATTCGTCATTTGCCGGTCACCGACGAGGGCGTGCTCGTCGGCGTCATCACGGACCGCGACATCAAGTTGATGCTCGGACCGGATTTCGCATATCCCGAGCCCCAGGCACTGAAGGTCAGCGACGCCATGGTCGAGGAGACCTATGTCGTCGATCTCAAGACGCCGCTGGCTGAGGTCCTGAGGACCATGGCATCGAAGCGGCTCGGCTCGGCAATCGTTACACGCAATGGCAAGCTCGCCGGCGTCTTCACATCGACCGACGCCTGCCGCGCTTTCGCGGAGCTTCTCGCTCCTGAGGAAAGCACGTCGCCGGACGACGCCGCCTGAGCAGCAACTGAATCCGCTACAATGACGGGCTGGTCTCATCGGAAGGGAGTCTCGAATTGGCCACGATAGTCGGTGGTATCGCCACTTCGCACACGCCCTCGATCGCCTTTGCGGTCGACACCCAGGAGCCGGATACGACCAATCCCGCCTGGGCACCTATTTTCGAAGGGTTCGGCCCCGTTCGCGAGTGGCTGGCAGAAAAAGCGCCGGACGTGCTCTTCTATGTCTACAACGACCACGTCACCTCGTTCTTCTTCGATCACTATTCGAACTTCGCGCTCGGGTTTGGTGAGGAGTTTGCCGTCGCCGACGAGGGCGGCGGCCCGCGCCCGCTACCTGCGATCAAGGGCCATCCCGAGCTCGCTCAGCACATCGCCAATGGTCTCGTGGCGGACGAGTTCGATCTGTCGTTCTTCCAGGCCAAAGGGCTCGACCACGGCGTGTTCTCGCCGCTCTCGATCATGCTGCCTCACGAAAACGGCTGGCCGACGGCAATGGTTCCGCTGCAGGTGGGCGTTCTGCAGTTTCCGATTCCGACAGCTCGCCGCTGCTTCGCGCTCGGCCGGTCGCTGCGCAGGGCCATTCAGAGCTTCCCGGAAGACCTCAGGGTCGTCGTCGTCGGCTCCGGCGGTCTCTCGCACCAGGTCAGCGGCGAACGCGCGGGCTTCAACAATGAAGAATGGGACATGGAGTTTCTCGATCTGCTCGAGAAAGACCCCGAGAAGCTCACCGAAATACCGGTTGCTGACTATGCCAAGCTCGGCGGCCTCGAAGGCGCCGAGGTCATCATGTGGCTGATCATGCGCGGCGCACTGACGCCCAATGTCCGCAAGGTGCATCAGTCCTACTCACTGCCCTCGATGACGGCAACGGCCACGGTCATTTACGAAGACATGCCCGACCAGGACGAGGGTGAAAGCACGGATGCGCATCTGGCCAGGGCCCGGAACGAATACGGCGCGATTTCCGAGCTCGAAGGATCGTATCCGTTCGACTTCGAACGCAGCATGCGCGCCTACCGCCTGAACAAGTACCTGCACGGCATCATTCAGCCTGAGCTGCGTGGCCGCTTTCTGTACGACCGCGAGGGCTCCTATGATCGCGGCGGCCTGACCGAGGAAGAGAAGCAGATGCTGCGCGACCTCGATTGGCGCGCATTGATCCGCTACGGCGTCATCTTCTTCATCCTGGAAAAACTCGGCGCCGCGGTGGGCGTGCCGAACCAGGAAATCTACGCCGCCATGCGCGGAGAAACTCTCGAGGAATTCCAGAAGACGCGAAAGACACAAGTGCTCTATTCGGTAGCCGGAGAGCGCGAAGAAGAAGGTGACGAGCCTGCATAGTCCACTTAAGGCTTAACGAAGACAGACGCGGCCTCTGTGAAGGCCGCGCTGACGAGTTTTACTTAACGTAAAGACAAACAACAAGAACCGCGCGGTTGAGCGGTTTCCGACCTGAGCTGGCAACGGAATTGAGCTTTCCGAGGCAGCGTTCAATACTTTCAGATTGAGAGGGTGCGTCGACTGAGACGTCGGGGCAGGATCAGACAAAAACAAGAAAGCGACAGAACTTTTCAGGAGTCATCCATGTTTGCTCGGCAGCGACTCGTCTTGCTCTTCGGGTTATGCGTCCTCGGCGGAAACGCCCTGGCGCAGCAACCGACTTCCAACCTTCCAGCCTTCGTTGCCGACCAGGTGATCGTGGGCTTCGCGCCGGGCACCCCGGCCCAGACGCGGGCCGCCGCGCACGCCCAGGGTGGAGGCACTCCGTTCCGGAACCTCGATGCGATCGGCGCCAGCGTCGTGCGCGTCGCACCGGGTCGCGTCGGCCAGGCCATCGCGGCGTACGAAAACAATCCCAACGTGCTCTATGCGCAACCGAACTATCTGCGGCCGCTGATCATTCCCGACGAGGGTCAGGACCCACCACCCCCGACCGGGCTCGGTATCGACTACTTCGACGAGCAGTACGGCCTGAACAACACGGGGCAGGCTTTCTATTACGACCCCAACACGGGCGAGCCCGGTGCTCTGGCCGGCATACCCGACGCCGACATCGATGCCCCCGAAGCATGGGATCTCGACACGGGCGCAGCCTGGGTCAAGGTAGCCGTGCTCGACTCGGGCGTCGACTGCCTGCACCCGGATCTCGCAAGCAAGTGCATCGAGAGCATCAACTTTGGACCGAGCACGACAGCCAATGACGAAATCGGCCATGGCACACACGTCGCCGGCATCACCGCTGCCATCGGGAACAACAACATCGGTGTCGCCGGCGTCAGCTGGGGTGCGATGATCGGCAATCTCAAGGTCTGCTACGAATATTACGATCCGTTTTTCGGCGTAGTCGGGCTCTGCGACTCCGTCGCCATGATCGACGCACTGAGCTACGCGGCGGATAACGGTTATCACGTCGCCAACATGAGCTTCGGCGGCACCGAGACGGGCCCTGCCGAAGCGGCCGCCATGACCTACGCCTTCAATGGCGGCGTCGTGCTCGTTGCCTCCGCCGGCAACAACTACACGGCGGATCTGACGTATCCTGCGGCTTACCCGGAAGTGATCGCTGTTGCCGCAACCGACTGGTTCGACAATCTCGCGAGCTTCTCGAGCTTCGGCGCCAACTGGGTCTCGATGGCGGCCCCCGGCTCTCAGATCTTCAGCACCATGCCCAACCCGCAATGCGGACTGGCGGAGAACGATCCCGAGGGCTGCTATGCGTGGCAGTCGGGTACCTCCATGGCGGGCCCGACGGTCGCAGGTGCCGCGGCTGTCGTATGGAGCTATCTGCCGGGCGCCACTGCGACGGCTGTCCGTTCCGCACTCGAGGATAACGCCGACACGGTCGGCGCCCTGGGCCAGAACATGCAGGCCTGGACCCAGCATGGCCGCTTGAATCTCTATGCCGCGCTGACAGGCGGCGCAACGCCGCCTCCCCCCGGCAATGCCTCGCCGACCATCGACTCGACGCCGATCACGACGGGTTCCATCGACGAACTCTACAGCTACGACGTCAATGCCAGCGATGCAGACCTGGACTCGCTGACCTACTCACTCGACGTCTCACCGACAGGCATGACGATCAATGGATCGTCCGGCCTGATCCAGTGGACGCCGAACGCCGGCCAGAGCGGCACCAACCTGGTCTCGGTCCGCGTCGTGGACGGCAACGGCGGGTTCGATACTCAGAGCTTCTCGGTTCTGGTCGGCGGCGGCGCATCGAACCTCTCGCCGACCATCGATTCCTCCCCGGTCACAACGGCGACCGAGAATGAACCGTACAGCTACGACGTCAATGCGAGTGACGCGGACGGCGATACGCTGACCTACTCACTCGACGTCGCACCGGCAGGCATGTCGATCAACTCCTCGTCGGGGCTCATAAGCTGGACGCCGAGCGCAGGCCAGGCGGGCAGCCATGGCGTGACCGCCCGGGTCGACGACGGCAATGGCGGATCCGACACCCAGAGTTTCTCGATCAACGTGGCCGCGGCCCCGCCGCCCGCAAACACGCCTCCGACCATCGACTCGACGGCGATAACGACGGGCACGGTCGGCGAGCTTTACAGCTACGACGTCAATGCGAGCGATGCGGACGGCGACACACTGACCTACTCGCTCGATATCGCCGCAGCGGGAATGACGATCAATTCTTCGACGGGGCTCATCCAGTGGACTCCGACCACAACGGGCAACAACTACATCATCGCCCGCGTCGAAGACGGCAATGGCGGCTCAGCGACACAGAACTTCTTTAT
>JASFSD010000043.1:0-11137 GCA_050114575.1 Gammaproteobacteria bacterium
CCGACATGGGCGCGGATCACACTGACCGAGCTCGACCGGCTTTTTCTGCGGGGCCGTTGAGCGAGTTATCCATGGCGCCGGAAGAGGGCGACCCCTGCTGCATCGCGATCACGGGACCGACAGCCTGCGGCAAGACCGATCTCGCCCTGGCGCTCGCACGCGAGTTTCCGATCGAGATCATCAGTATGGATTCGGCCATGGTCTATCGCGGCATGGACATCGGCACCGCGAAACCGGATCTCGTGACGCGCGCTGACGTGCCCCATCACCTCGTCGATATTCTCGATCCCGAAGAGAGCTACTCCGCCGGCCGCTTCGCGGCGGACGCCAGGCGGCTGGTCAGCGAGATCCGTGCGCGCGGCGCACTGGCGCTGATCGTCGGCGGGACGATGCTCTACCTCAAGGCGCTGCGCGAAGGCATTGCGGAGCTGCCGGAACGCGATCCTGCTATCCGCGCAGAGATCGACCGCCGCGCGGAGGCGGAAGGCTGGGGCGCACTGCACGCCGAGCTGGCGGCAGTGGATCCGGAAGCGGCCGGTCGCATCGAGGCGTCCGACCGGCAGCGGATCCAGCGGGCGCTCGAAGTCTATGCGATTGCCGGGCAGCCATTGACGGAGTTGCAGAATCAGACCTCGTCCCCAGCGATGGCGGTCGAGAGCCTTGCCTTGATGCCGGGCGACCGGCAGGTGCTGGCAGGCTCGATCGAGCGGCGCTTTGCGCACCTGAGCGAGGCCGGCCTGGTCGATGAGGTCCGGGCGCTGCGCGCGCGGCCGGGTCTGACTGCCGAAAGCTCGTCGATGCGGGCCGTCGGCTACCGCCAGGTCTGGGCGTTTCTCGAAGGGGAGTGCGGTTGGGACGAAGCCCGCGAGCGGGCCGTCACCGCGACGCGTCAGCTCGCCAAGCGCCAGCTGACGTGGCTTCGGAGTGACTCAAGCTCCGAGCGGCTCGACGCCGGGCACCCACAGCTCCTCGAGGTGTTGCGCCGACGCGTCGGCCGGAGTCTCGATAACTCTTAACATTGGCTGATACCCGCATTAATATAATTGAGTTGAGTGGGAATATCGGAGTTGGGTTGCATAGGAGCGCGTTTGCGCAAGCACTTCTGCGGTCCGAATCTCGATAAAAACAAGAAGGGAGATCGCGATGGCCAAGAGCCAGTCACTTCAGGACCCTTTCCTGAACGCTTTGCGAAAGGAAAAGGTTCCTGTATCTATATATCTTGTCAATGGAATCAAGCTACAGGGCCAAATTGACGCGTTTGATCAATTCGTTGTGCTGCTCAGGAACAGCGTCAACCAGATGGTCTACAAGCACGCCATTTCGACCGTCGTGCCGGCGCGAAATGTCCGGATTTCCTCCGGGGACGACAGCGCCGCCGAGGAAGACTAGGCCGACTTCTCGCGCGCGGGTGATACGGCTTGCTTGATCGCCCGCAAAGCGGGGAGCGCGCGCTTCTCGTTCATTTGAGCCGCGCTCGTCCGGCATCCGCGGACGAGCTCCAGGAATTCCGTGCGCTGGCCGATTCGGCCGGGGCGGAAGTCGTGGCGGAAATCGAAGTCCGTGTCGATCGCCCGAACCCGCGCTATTTTGCCGGGCCGGGCAAGGCAGAAGAGATCGCGGAGCTGGCGAAATCCGAAACGGCGGAGCTGATCCTGGTCAGCCAGGCGCTGGCACCGAATCAGGAGCGCAATCTCGAGCGGCTGGCCTCGGTCCGGGTATTGGATCGCAACGGCCTCATTCTCGATATCTTCGCTCAGCGTGCGGCTACGTTCGAGGGCAAGCTGCAGGTGGAGCTCGCCCAGCTCGAGCATCTGTCAACGCGGCTGGTGCGCGGCTGGAGCCATCTGGAGAGACAGAAGGGCGGTATCGGCCTCAGGGGTCCGGGCGAGACGCAGCTCGAGACCGACCGGCGGCTCATCGGTCAGAGGATCAAGCGGCTCAAGCGCCGCCTCGACGGCGTTCAACGTCAACGCGAGACCAGCCGTCGCGAGCGGCGCCGGTCGAAGGTCCCCGTGGTTGCGCTGGTCGGCTATACCAACGCGGGTAAGACGACATTGTTCAATCGGCTTTCCGGCGCCAGGCTCGAGGCGCGCGACCAGCTGTTCGCGACGCTCGATCCGACGATACGACGGCTCGAGCTCAATCCGGGCGAGGAGGTGTTGATCGTCGACACGGTCGGGTTTGTCCGCGATCTGCCCCACGAGCTGGTCGCGGCGTTTCGAGCGACGCTGACCGAGACGCGGGACGCGAGCCTGCTCCTGCACGTCGTCGATGCCAGCGATCCGCATCACGAGGACCGCATCAGGCAGGTCCAGGAGGTCCTCGAGCAGATAGGGGCGGCCGACGTCCCGACACTCGAGGTGTACAATAAGATTGACCGGGCCGATCAGCTCGGGGAACCTCCGGCCTCCGATGGCGCCAAACTCTGTGTGTCGGCAAAGACGGGCGTCGGTATCGAGAACTTGCTGCATGCTATTCGGGCCCAGGCTGTCGGTGCGCCGGTGGCGGGGAAACTGCGGCTGGAGCCGGATCAGAGCCGGATTCGGGCGCAGTTATTTGATTGGCATGCAGTCAAAAGCGAGAAAATCGATTCGTGCGGCCGATTCAACCTCGAGGTCGAATTGTCCGCGCGTCGCTGGCGCGAGCTTAGTGAGAAGGAAGGAATATCGCGGGATTGCATCTCGCAGAAGGCGTAATACCTATGGCATGGGACGACGGTAACAACAACGATCCGTGGCGACCGCGGGGCAACAAGGGTCCTGCGGATCTGGATCAGATCGTCAAGGATCTGCAGCGCAAGATCAGCGGCCTGTTCGGCGGCGGTGGCGGCGAAGACGAAGGTGGCTCGAGGCCGGGACCCGGGCCGAAGATAGGCTCAGGTGTTGTGTCCTTCATCGTCGTCATCGTGATCGGCCTTTGGGCTGCGACGGGCTTTTATATGGTCGACGCGGCCGAGCGCGGCATCGTGCTTCGCTTCGGCCAGTTCAGTCCGCCGGCGACCCAGCCGGGGCTGAACTGGCATCTGCCATATCCGATCGAGTCCGTCATCAAGATCAACACCGAAGAGGTCGTGCGCTGGCCCTATCAGGGCAGCATGCTGACGCGGGATGAGAACATTGTCGTCGTCAATCTCGTCATTCAGTATCGCAGGACGGACCCTGAAGCCTATCTGTTCAGCATGCGTGACCCGGAGGACACGCTGCAGGACGTCACGGCGAGCGCGATTCGCGAAATCGTCGGCAAGAATGATCTGAATTACATATTGACCGAGGGTCGCCTCGATATCTCATCCCGGGCGCAGGAGCTTCTGCAGGCGACGCTCGACGCCTACAACATGGGTATCGTGGTTTATGAGGTCAATATGCAGGAGGCGCAGTTCCCCGAAGAAGTTCAGGCCAGCGTGCAGGACGTCGTCAAGGCGCGAGAGGACCAGGCGCGCGTCATCCTGGAGGCGGAAACCTATCGCAATCAGCTGATACCGAATGCCCGCGGCCAGGCCGTCAGGCAGGAGCAGGATGCCGAAGCCTATCGGGCGCAGGTCATCAACAACGCCGAAGGCGAGTCGAACCGTTTTCTGCAGATTCTGCGTGAGTATCAACTCGCGCCTGAAGTTACGCGAGAGCGCATCTATCTCGAGACGCTGCAGGAGATACTCGCCAACTCGACCAAGGTTCTCGTCGATACCGAGGGCGGCAACAATCTGCTCTATCTGCCGCTCGACCAGCTCGTACAGCAGCGCGATGGCGGGAGCCGTCAGGGCCCGGCAACCTCGTTGTCGTCGGGATCCGCGGCCACTTCATCATCTTCCACAGCGACCACGAGCACCGAGCGTAGCCGGCGCTGATTGCATAAGGTGTCATCATGAGCCCAAAGATGAGCTTTTTCCTGATCGTCGTTCTGTTCGGCGCCGTGATCGTCGGTATGTCGGTGTTCATCGTCGACGAGCGTGAGCATGCGATCAAATTCCAGTTCCGCGAAATCGTCCGCGCCGATTACGAGCCCGGTCTGCATTTCAAGTGGCCGATCGCCCAGAACGTCCTCAAGTACCCGAACCGGATTCTCACCTACGAGGACTCCGAGGAGCGGTTTCTGACCGGCGAGCAGAAGAATCTCGTGGTCGACTATTTCGTCACCTGGCGGATCGCCGATCCGGGACGCTATTACGAGCGATTCGCCGGCGATGAGCGGGCGGCCGTGGACCGCCTTGCCGCCATCGTGAAGGAGGGCATCAAGGCCGCGATCAGTCAACGCGATGTCCGGGAGGTCGTCTCGGCGGAACGTTCCGAGCTCATGGACGACATGCTGATCGAGGTCAAGAGCCGTTCGCCGGAGCTCGGGATCGAGGTCGTGGACGTTCGCGTCAAGCGCATCGATCTCGAGGAAGAGGTTACTGAGTCCGTATTCGATCGCATGCGCGAAGAGCGGCGCCGCCAGGCCGAGGAGCTTCGCGCTCAGGGTAACGAGCGGGCCGAGGAGATTCGCGCGAGTGCCGATCGGGAACGAACCGAGATCCTGTCGCAGGCAAGGGAAGAAGCGGAAATCATCCGCGGCTCGGGCGATGCCCAGGCGGCGAACATCTATTCGACGGCGTACTCGCAGGACCGGGACTTCTATGCTTTCTACCGCAGCATGTCCGCCTATCGCGAGTCGATCGGAGGCACGCAGGACGTGCTCGTGCTGCAGCCGGACAGTGAGTTCTTCCGCTACCTGCAGAGTCAGTCCGGTACCGTGTCGGGTTCCACCAACTAGGCCGTTCACGGCCTCATTCGAAACGTCCAAACGGAGGCTTTGGCTTTGGCCTGGGCAGACCTTTTTGCGGGCTTGGCGTTCTACCTGATTCTCGAGGGCCTGTTTCCGTTCGTCTCGCCGCGCGGATGGCGTCGCGGACTGGGGGCGATGGCCGAGTTGAATGACGGTCAGTTACGCGTCTTCGGACTTGCGATCGTGACGGCGGGGCTGGTGTTGTTGCTCATCATTCGGTAGTGACCATGGGACGAAACGTTGTAGTAATCGGCACGCAATGGGGCGATGAAGGCAAGGGCGCAGTCGTCGATGTTCTGGCCGATCGGGTTCAGGCCGTCGTCCGCTTCCAGGGAGGCCACAACGCGGGCCACACTCTGGTCATCAACGGTCAAAAGACCGTTCTGCATCTGATCCCGTCGGGCATGCTCCGCGACGGCGTAACCTGCCTGATCGGCAACGGCGTCGTCGTCGCGCCCGATGCACTCTTGTCCGAGATGTCAACGCTGGCCGAACGCGGCGTTAACGTTGGCGGGCGGCTCACGTTGTCGGCGGCCTGTCCGCTGATTCTCACATCCCATGTTGCGCTCGATGCGGCGCGCGAAAATGCGCGCGGCCTCGACGCCATCGGGACGACCGGACGCGGCATCGGTCCGGCCTATGAGGACAAGATCGCCAGGCGTGCGGTGCGGGCGTCGGACCTGCTCGCACCCGAGCGATTGCGGCAGAAAGTCGAGACGCTGCTCGACCTGCACAACTTCCTGCTCGAACGCTACTACGGCACCGACCCGGTCGATCCCGCGGCGGAGCTCGATCGTCTGCTCGAGCTGGGAGAGCACATCCGCCCTCTGATCGGAGATGTCACCGAAGCGCTCCGTCAGCTTCGCGCAGCGGGAGGTAATGTGCTCTTCGAAGGGGCGCAGGGTGCAATGCTCGATGTCGATCTCGGCACCTATCCGTTCGTCACGTCGTCGAACACGACAGTCGGCGGTGCGCTCGCGGGGGCCGGCGTCGGTCCGACGGCGATCGACTATGTCCTCGGCATCGTCAAGGCGTACACGACGCGCGTTGGAGCCGGGCCGTTTCCGACCGAGCTGTTCGACGAGACCGGCCGGCACCTGGCCGAAGTGGGTGGTGAGTTCGGTGCCACCACGGGGCGTCCCAGGCGCTGCGGTTGGTTCGACGCCGTGCTCCTGCGGCGTGCTGCGTTCACCAACGGCCTGTCCGGACTTTGTGTGACCAAGCTCGACGTGCTCGACGGGCTGGCCGAGATCAAGGTCTGCACCGCGTATCGCCTCGACGGCGAGGTTCTCGAACACCCGCCGCTGGAACCGGAACGATTCCAGGATTGCGAGCCGATTTACGAAACGCTGCCGGGGTGGTCGACGCCAACGGCGGGAATTACGGATTTTACAAAGCTGCCGGATCAGGCAAAGAGCTATCTGGCGCGGCTCGAGAGCCTGCTCGGCATCCCGGTTGACGTGGTGTCGACGGGACCGGGTCGCGAGGCGGTTGTCATGCGGCGGCACCCGTTCGATTAATGGTTTTGATCGGCGGCGGCGCTGCTATACAATAACGAGAATCATTATCATTTGAGCCGACGCCCTTGACCCTGACAGATCTGGCGCCGGGTGAATCGGTGACGATCGAGTCCATCGACGCCAGTGATCCCGCAGTGCAACGCCTCATGGTTCTCGGCCTCGTCGAGGGTGCCGAGCTGACTTTTGTCCGTGCATCGCTCGGCGGCGATCCCCTCGAGTTCCGGCTCTTCGGCGCGGCCATATCGCTGCGCCGGGAACAGGCACAGTGCTTCCATGTGGCCCCGGCCGGCGCGGCCTGATCCCTCATGAGCCGTCCCGCCGAAGTCAGCGTCGCGCTCGATCAGATCGGCCATCGTCGCAGTGCGCGCGCGACCATTGCGGTCGTCGGTAACCCCAACGCCGGCAAGAGCGCGTTGTTCAACCGCCTGACCGGCATGCATCAAAAGACGGCCAATTACCCCGGCGTTACTGTCGAGCGTCGAACGGGCCGATGCCGCATCGGTGAGGACAGTATCGATCTCGTCGATCTGCCGGGAACCTTCTCGCTGACCCCCAACTCCGCCGACGAGGCGATTACGGTTGGCGTGCTCTTCGGGCGCATCGAGGGAACACCGCGCGCGGACGGCATTCTTGCGGTCATCGACTCGACGCGACTGTATCAGGGGCTTTATCTGCTGCAGCAACTCGTCGAGCTCGGATTGCCCCTCGTCGTCGCCCTGACGATGACCGATGCCGCGGAGCGAGCCAGCCTCAGGATCGACTACGGCAAACTCAGCGCTCTGCTCGGAGGCGTGCCAGTCTATCCCGTGGTCGCGACGACCGGTCGTGGTTTCGACGCGATGCTCGAGGGTCTGGCTGAGCTGCCTGATACGCCGCCGCCGTCGGTGCCGAAAATCTGGCCCGAGGTGAGCCGTGCCGTCGATTCGCTGCAGAGTGCATTGGCGGCGCAGGGCGGTTGGCAGCGCGCCGAGATCGAGCGCTGGCTCATCGAGGGTGACGTCGTACTCGAAGAAACCGGCCTCGAGCGCCCATCGGATGATCAGGTCCGTCTCGCCGGGGAGCTCAGGCGTGAGCTCTTCGGCGAAGATCCGCCACTCGCGGTCGAGGCGAGAACGCGTTACGGCTGGATTCGCCAGGTCCTGCCCGAGGTCGTCACCGACGGTGGAACGCTGCGCCGTACGGGCGCGCAGCTGGCGGACTGGCTCAATCGGCCGCGAATCTCGACGCTCTTGTTCATATTGACCATGGGCATCGTCTTTCAGGCCGTCTTTGCCTGGGCGACGATATTCATGGATGCGATCGATGCCGGCGTCAGTGCCGTCGGCGGCCTGGCGGCAGCCTGGCTGCCGGACGGCGTCATCTCGAGCTTCGTCGTCGACGGCGTCATTGCCGGTGTCGGCAGCGTCGTCATTTTTCTGCCGCAGATACTGATCCTGTTTCTTTTCATCATCCTGATGGAGGACACGGGCTATCTTGCGCGCGCCGCGTTTCTGGTCGATCGCGCAATGCGCTCGATCGGCCTGTCCGGCCAATCCGTCATTCCGTTGCTCTCGAGCTTTGCCTGTGCCGTGCCGTCGATCATGGCGACTCGCGTCATCCCCAACCGCCGCGATCGCATCGCCACGATTCTTGCGGCCCCGTTCATGACCTGCTCCGCGCGGTTGCCCGTATATGCCCTCATGATCGCGGCCTTCGTGCCGCAGCGGCAGTTCGGGCCGCTCAATCTCCAGGGGCTCGTGCTCTTCGGCCTCTATCTGACCGGGATCGCCGGGGGAGTCGGGACGGCGCTGCTGCTCAAGCGGTCGGCGCTGCGCGGTCAGCGACCGGTATTCATTCTGGCGTTGCCGGAATATCGGATGCCCAGTCTGCGCAGCGTTCTCGTCAAGCTCATGGATCGGGCGAAAATTTTCCTCCGTCGCGCCGGGACGATCATCTTCACGGTTGCGATAGTGGTTTGGAGCCTCGCTTACTTTCCCCGTGCGGAGGACGTGGCGGCGCAAAGCGCGGCAGACATCGAGTTTGCCGAGAACACACTCGACGGCGATGTGCTGGCACAGCGTGTGCTGGAAATCGAGAACGCCGCGGCGGCCGCTCAGCTCGAGCAAAGCTGGCTCGGCCGCGCCGGCCGGTTCGTGGAACCTGTGTTCGTGCCGCTGGGCTGGGACTGGCGCGTCTCCGCCGCCGTCATTGCCGGGTTTCCGGCCCGGGAGGTAGTCGTGGCCGTGCTCGGCACGATCTACGCCGTTGGCGGTGAAGCCGACGAGCTGACGCTGGCCGAACGGCTGCAGTCGGCGACGTGGCCGGATGGGCGGCTGGTGTTTACCTTGCCGATGGTGCTCGGGCTGCTGGTGTTCTATGCCTGGTGTCTGCAGTGTGCTGCAACGCTCGCCGTCATTCGGCGCGAAACCAACAGCTGGCGCTGGGCGGCGTTCTCCTGGACCTACATGACCGTGCTTGCCTATGTTGCAGCGCTCGTCATCTTTCAAGTTGGCACCGCGTAGCATGGGCGTGCTCAAGCCGTGGCGTGAGATCCGGCGCAAGCGCATCGCCGATTGCCGCGTTTTCGACCTCGAAGAGTCGGTCGCGGAATCCCCAGTGGACCATTCGGAGCACAGCTATTACCGCATCGTCTGCGGTGACTGGGTCCAGATCATTCCCGTGACCGAGGCCGAGGAAGTCGTCATGGTGCGCCAATACCGCCATGGCTCGTCCAGCTTCGTGCTCGAAGTGCCCGGCGGGATCGTGGATCCCGGCGAGGATCCGGCCACGGCGGCAGTTCGCGAATGCCTCGAGGAGACGGGCTACCGCGTGGGCCACCCCCGCGCTATCGGCGCGCTGAACCCGAATCCGGCGATCCACGTCCACCGGCTGCACTCGTTCTACGCCACGGGTGCGACGAGGGTGGCCGAGATACAGAATTCCTCTACCGAGTGCACGGAAGTCGAGCTCGTTCCAATCGCGATGCTCGCCGACCGGCTCAGAGCCGGTGACATCGATCATGCGCTCGTTGCCGCCACGTTGTGGCGCTTCCTGCACGATCGCTGCGAGCCGTGCTGAGTCGTCCAGGGCCGCTATAATCCCCCCATCATCGGAGGGCGCAATGCGAATAGGCGTACCGACAGAGATTCATCCTGGCGAGAGGCGCGTTGCGACGACGCCGGAAGTCGTCGGCCAACTCATCGAGCTCGGTTTCGATGTCAGTGTCCAGGCTGGCGCAGGAGCCGGTTCCAGTTTCAGCGATGATCGCTACGCAGCAGCGGGCGCGAGCATCGAGCCCGATGCGCACTCTCTCTGGCAGGCCAGCGACATTCTGCTCAAGGTGCGGGCGCCGGAAAGGAATGATGCGGGAGGCTACGACGAGCGAGACCTTTTCCGCCCTGGGCAGATACTGATCGGCTTTCTGTGGCCGGCGCAAAACTCCGAACTGCTAGAACGGCTCGCCGGCGCGGGCGTGACGGCGCTCGCAATCGACAGCGTTCCGAGAATCTCGCGGGCGCAGAAGCTCGACGCGTTGAGCTCGATGTCCAATATTGCCGGCTACCGCGCCGTCGTCGAAGCTGCGCAGCATTACGGGCGATTTCTGGGCGGGCAGATCACGGCAGCCGGCCGCATCGAGCCTGCGATCGTGCTGGTGATCGGAGCGGGTGTTGCCGGTCTCGCGGCGATCGGTGCAGCCAAGAATATGGGCGCCATCGTTCGCGCCTTCGACACGCGGCCGGAAGTCAAAGAGCAGATAGAGAGCATGAATGCCGATTTCCTCATGCTCGAGTTCGAAGAGGAGGGCGCAGGTTCGGGCGGATACGCCAAAGTCATGAGCAAAGAGTTCATCGATGCGGAGATGGCACTGTTTGCGAGCCAGGCTAAGGAAGTCGACATCATCATCACGACTGCTTTGATTCCCGGCAAGCCGGCGCCGGAGCTCATAACGGCCGAGATGGTGGCGGCGATGAAACCGGGCAGCGTCATCGTCGATCTCGCGGCCGAGCAGGGCGGTAACTGCGCGCTGACCGAGCCCGGTAAACTCACGGAGGCGCATGGCGTCACCCTGATCGGGTACACCGATCTTCCGTCGCGGCTCGCGCCGCAGGCCAGCCAGCTGTACGCCACCAACCTCAGGAACCTGCTGGTCGAGCTTTGTCCGGAAAAAGGCGGTTTGGTAGAGGTCGACATGGACGACGTCGTCGTCCGGGGTGCCACCGTGGTCAAGAGCGGTGAGGTCACGTGGCCGCCGCCGGCAATCCCGCCACCGTCGCCGAAGCCCCAGCCGAAGCCCGCGCCCGCAGCTGAAGCGGCCGAGGCGCTCGACAGGAAGCCGGCCGGTTTGCCATCCTGGGCGGGTCCTCTGATTGCGCTCGGTCTCGGAGGTGTGCTTCTCGCGCTGGTCGGCATGACGGCGCCGCCGTCATTCTTCGAGCACTTCACGGTTTTTGTCCTCGCCTGTTTCGTCGGCTATATGGTGGTTTGGAATGTCACGCCCGCGCTGCATACGCCGCTCATGAGCGTGACCAATGCGATCTCGAGCATCATCGTCATTGGCGGCCTGCTCCAGATCAGCTCACAGGATGTCCTGATCATGAGTCTCGGCGCCTTCGTCGTTCTGATTACGGCGATCAATATCTTCGGCGGATTCGGCGTGACGCGCCGGATGCTGGCGATGTTCCGAAAGTAGCTGCGCATGCCTCAGGGTCTCATCACTTCGGCTTATCTCGGCGCGACGATTCTGTTCATTCTCGCGCTCGGGGGCTTGAGTCATCCGGAGAAGGCACGCCGCGGCAACCTCTACGGCATGCTCGGCATGGCGATCGCCCTGCTCGCCACGGTCTTCGGTTTCGTCACCTCGAACCATGCCCTGCTGA
>JASFSD010000044.1:0-10952 GCA_050114575.1 Gammaproteobacteria bacterium
GCGAAAAGGGCTCTGACCCCTCTTGAGGAAATGGGGTCTGACCCGTTTTCTAGAACGACGACTTGCGTTCGAGCACGAGCTGCACGTCGTCGATGTCGACCGGGGCGTCGATGGGGAACGCGAGATCGATGTGCACGACCGAGCGCCCGCTCGAGCGGGGCGAGGTCAGGCGCAGCCCGACGCCGACGTCGTACAGTGTGCCGAGGTTCGGTGTGTTGCGGGGGTCGTCGCCCCAGACGCGGCCGGCGTCGAAAAAGAACGCGTAGCCGACCCGAAACAGCCTGAACGGATACCATTCAGTGTAGAAGCGTTGCTCGATGTTCAGAATGGCGCTGCGCGTACCGCTCTGGTACCGCAGCGGGAAGCCTCTGAGATCGTTGTCGCCGCCGAGCAGTACCTGATTCTCGGCATCGAGCTGATCGCCTAAGACCGTTCTGAAGCTCGCGATGAAGAGCTCATCGCCGAGATTGCGCTGCATGTAGCGTGCGTCGAGCGAGACGATGGTGTTCTTGAAGTCCCCGCTTTCTGCCCGCGACGTCGCGCTTGCCGAGAGCAGAAACAGGCTGCCCGGGCCGCGAGGCTCCCAGCCGCGGTCGGCCGTGATGTCGAGTAGAACGGCGCGCCGGTCCGAGTCGAGCTTGGGCGAAGCGACGCCCACGCGGGCAAAAAAGTTGAGGCCGAGCGCAATGTCTTCGGTTCGGCCGATGTCGTTGAGCTCGCTGACCTGCCGGAAATCGTCGCCGATGAGTTGAATGCCCGCCCAGGGATAGATGAGTCTCCGGTTCTCCGGCAGGAGGACGGCGGGACCGAAGCCCGGCGTGCTCTGGAATTCGTCCTCTTCGAAGGTCAGACCTGCGAGCCATCGCCTTGCCATGCCGTGGACGAGGCCGCGGGACCGCCCGCCCTGCACCGAGATGAAGCGCGTATCGTGGCGGAATTCGTCGATTTCCTCGCCGAGGTCGTAAATCGGGTCGACGCGCTGATCGTCGAGTGCTTCACCGGTGACCGACCAGCGCGTGTCGAGAGAGAAGAACGGCCGTCCCGTGGCGACGCGGAACTGTCTGCCGTCGCTCAGATCAGCAAGGGAAACCCCGAGTTGTTTGCGGCTGCCGAAGAGATTGTCGTCCTGGAAACTGAACAGCCGCTGATCGCGGTCGACATCACTCGAATAAGAGAGCGTCATGGACTTGCCGAGGCCGAACAGATTGTCCTCGACGATGCCGATTCCGTATTCGTTCTCGCCGCCGCTGCGGCTGAGCTTGAGGTCGGGCTCGAGCGACCAGGCGTCACGAACCCAGACATCGACGTCCGCCGTGTTCGATGTGGGGTCGTAGTTGCTGGCCGTGATCGCCGCGTCGGCGACGAAGCGCCGCTCGCGCAAGAGACGCGCAGTTTCTTCTGTGGCCTGCTCGAGCAGGCCTTCTCCCGCTTCGAACAGCAGAATGTTCTCGATGACGCTCGGCCGCGTGGTGCGGTGCACGCGATTGGCCCAGCGGTGCATCCGTTTGTTCTCGGCAGGATCGCTGGTATCGAACACGTTATCGATCTGGATGTTGATCTTGCCGATGCTGACGCCGCGCTGCTCGAGCTCGGCCAGCGTTGGTGCATCCTGTGCGGCCGCAAAAGTCGCGCTCAGCAGGCCGGCCGCCACGGCGGCGGCGAACGAGAGCTTAGTCAATGAACAATGTGGCTTCAGCATGAGATGCAACCAGTTGCGCCAGCGCAGCGCGCCGTCCATCGGGGTCGGTCACGATGCCTTCCCGATAGTAATGAACGCGTAACCCCCGCACTGTGTCGAGAAGCTCACTTGGCGCCAGGCGGTAAGCCGGGCTGTTCGGCCCGATGACGTCCTCATCGGTCTTCAGGTGCTGCTCGGAAATCAGGACGCCGGCAGGCGCGAGCCGATCAGCCAGCGACGCGAGGAGCGGCAGATTCACATATCGCACCACGACGATGAGGTCGTAATCCGTACGCAGCGATAGCGAATCGGCGACGCCGTGCTCGAGATCCGCTGCGCAGGTTCTGATTCTTCGCCCGACTTCACCGGCTGCGTCGCGCAGGCGCTCGAGGCCGGCCTCGGAGATGTCGACGGCATCCACTTCGAAGCCCGCCGCCGCCAGATACAGCGTGTTTCTGCCAGCGCCGCAGGCGACGTCGAGCGCGCGTCCGGGCGCCAGCTGCCCGGCAAACCTTGCCACCAGGGCGCTCGGGTGTCGCCGTTCGGCATAGGCGCCCTCTCGGTAGCGGTCATCCCACTTGCGAAGGTCCGAAAGGCTCAACGACCGATGACAATCTTGCCGAAAAAGCTGCCGTTCTCCATGAAGTCGAACGCGGCAGGTGCATCCTCGAAGTCGAACACGCGATCGACGACCGGCACGATCTCGTGCTCTTCGATGAAATCGACCAGGTTTTCGAAGTGCGCCCTCGAGCCGACATAGACGCCGCTGACCTGGGTGCCGAGATTCATGAGCGTTCCCACCGGGATGGCCGGCGCGAAGCCGGTCAAGCCGCCGATGAGCCCGATGTGAGCATCGTAGGCGAGAGCCTGCAATGCCTTCTCGAGCGTGTCGCGTCCGCCAACCTCGAGCACGTGGTCGACGCCGGCGTCGCCTGTCAGTGCGCGAACCTCGTGTTGCCAGTCTTCGTTGGTCCGATAGTTGACAGTGCCGAATGCGCCGAGCGCGCGGGCTCGTGCCAGTTTCTCGTCACTGGAGCTCGTGATGATCGGACGGGCGCCGGCAGCCGCGGCGAACACCAGCCCCAGGCTCGAAACTCCGCCCGTGCCTTCGAGCAGGACGTATTCGCCGGCTTGGAGGTGGCCCTGTTCGAACAGCACTACCCAGGCCGTGACGCCGGCGCAGGGCAGGGTTGCGGCCTGCTCGTAGGTCAGATGATCCGGGATTTCGACGAGGCTTTCCTCGTTCGCCACCACGACTTCGGCCAGCATTCCGGTCGCGCCGCCGCCGCGCGCCGAGGCGAGCTTGGCTGCATCACGCTCGCCGTCGATCCAGTCGGCGAAGAATATGCCGGCGACCCGGTCGCCGACGGCGAAGCGCGAGACCCCCGGGCCGACAGCGATCACCTCACCGGCGCCGTCGGAGAGCGGTATGCCGCCGGTCGAGCTGCCACCCGGCCCGTATTGGTTGTTCAGCATCAGCAGGTCGCGACGATTGAGGGAATTGGCGTGGACGCGGACCAGAACTTCATTCGGTCCGGCGACGGGCATCGGGACCTCGACGAGCTCGAGCGCGAGCCCGTCGTTCGACGACGCGAACTGCCACTGGCGAATGGTTTCCTGAGCCAGTGCGGGTTCGAGCCAACCAAGGACTAGAACTCCCGTCGCGGCCAAACCCAGGAAGCATCGATTCTGCATGTTGGTCTCCGAGCGCGGAACTTCGCTCGGATGATAACTGACTTGACAGCCGCGACGTCCAGACAGCTGAATCACGCCGTGAGCGCACGGCAGGAATTCGAAAAATCACGTGGCTTTCCGCCCGTCATCGGCGCGGCGCCTCGAGTCCTCGTGCTCGGCAGCCTGCCGGGACAGGCGTCGCTGCTCGCCGGGCAATATTATGCGCAGCCGCAGAATGCCTTCTGGACGATCATGGGGGAAATATGCGGCGCCGGGCCCGAGCTCGGTTACGCCGACCGGCTCGAGGCGCTGAAGAGAGCCGGCATCGCGCTGTGGGACGTGCTGTACGAAGCGGCACGGCCCGGGAGTCTCGATTCGAACATCGTGGCTGCGTCGCAGACGGTCAACGACATAGCGGGTCTGATCGCCGAACACGTAACCATCGGGCTCGTGGCATTCAACGGCCGGAAGGCGGCCGAGATTTTTCGTCGCCGGATCGCCGCCGGGCTCACGCGCTCGGATCTCGAAATGGTTACGCTGCCGTCGACGAGTCCGGCTTACGCATCCCTGAAACGGGCTGCGAAGATTACTTGCTGGAGCCGGACTCTGGGGCCTCACTTGCGGGCAGCGACAGCGTGACCCGGAGCCCTGGTGCGTTGTCGGTCAGCACGAGCCTGGCGTCGTGCTGATCGGCCACGGCGCGGACCAGCGCGAGGCCGAGCCCGCTCCCCGGCGAGCTTCGAGACTCATCGAGCCTGGCAAAACGCTGCAGGACGCGTTCGCGGGACTCGGCCGGAACGCCCGGTCCTGAGTCTGCAACGACCACATCCAGCGTATCCTGCTTTCGGCGCAGCTCGAGATCGATATGGCCTCCGGCGGGCGTGTACTTGAGCGCATTGTCCAGGAGGTTGGTCAGCGCCTGCGCCAGCAGCTCGCGGTCGCCGAAGACGAGCGCGTTATCGATGGTCTTGCGCCTGAGCTGGACCAGCTTCTCGTCCGCAGTGGCCTGGTACAGATCGGCGACATCGGTCACGACCTCGCCGAGATCGACGGTGCCGAAGGCGCGCCGGTATGCGCCTGTTTCGATGCGCGCGATCCGGAGCAGCGCATTGAACGTGTGCAGCAGCCGATCGGCCTGCGCCAGGCATTCGGCGACCTGCTCCTGGCTCGGTGATTCCTCCTCCGCCAGGAGCTCGAGCCGCGTGCGGAGCCTCGTAAGTGGACCGCGCAGATCATGCGCGATGCTGTCCCCGACATGTCGCAGGCCCGCCATCAGGCTTTCGATCTGGTCGAGCATGGCGTTGACGCTGAGCGCGAGCTCGGAGTGCTCGTCGTGGGCGCCTTCGACCGGAACCCTCTGGCTCAAATCGCCGGCGATGATCCGCCGCGTGGTCCGGTTGAGCGCGGCGACACGGCGCTGGGCACTGTAGGCGAGAGCGAGCCCTCCGCCGAGGGCGAGCAGCATCGTCAGACCGAGCCCGAGGGTCAGCGCGCGGGCGAAGCGATCGTTGATCTGCTCGAGCTCGCGAATCTCGCGGCCGACGAGAATGCGGTAGTTCGATTGCCCGATCGGCAGGATCAGGGCCCGGACCGGCACCGAGGCATCGTCTTCGGTCTGCCCCCGCACGGGGAACTCGATCCACTCGCGGACGACGTTGGGGCCGGCCGGCCAGAATCTCAGGTTGCCTGCCAGCGTCCGGTAACTGCCGTCGACCGCCAGAAAGCTTGCGTCGATGAGCATGTAGGCGAAGCGTTCATCGCTGGTTTGTGCGCCGCGGTCCTCGATGATCTGGATCAGGCCCGGCAGACCGCGCTGGTTGAATTGCTCTTCGAGCCCGTTGATTTCCGCCTCGATGACCTCGTCCGTCTGATCCTGCAGATAGCCGACGGTCGATCGATAGATGAACCAGCCGAGCGTTGCGACCGAGACGCCGAAGAGTACGACGTAGAGAATCGTCAGCTGAAAGACGCTGGTTCGGAAAATGACCGGCAGTTGCATGTTCGTTGGCTGAGAGTGGAGAGCTGGCCCGGTCAGGTGCTCAGTCGGTAGCCGGCGCCTCTGACCGTATGCAGCAGCGGTTTGTCGAAGCCCTTGTCGATCTTGCCGCGCAGCCGGCTGATGTGCACGTCGATTACGTTCGTCTGCGGGTCGAAATGATAGTTCCAGACGCCCTCGAGCAGCATGGTGCGGGTCACGACCTGGCCGGCATGGCGCAACAGGAACTCGAGCAGCTGAAATTCGCGTGGCTGCAGGTCGATCTTCTGCCCGCCCCGCTGAACTTCGCGCTTGAGCAGGTCCACCTCGAGATCGGCGAGTGACAGAGTCGTCTCGTTCTGGTTGCCCGACGACCTCGCCCGGCGGATCAGCGCTTCGAGGCGGGCCAGCAGCTCGCTGAAGGCGAACGGCTTAACGAGGTAGTCGTCGCCGCCTGCCTGCAGCCCCTTGACCCGATCGTCGATTTCTCCCAGCGCGCTCAAAATCAGGGCGGGCGTCTCGTTATCGGACGCGCGCAGCGTGCGGATCAGGGTCAGGCCGTCGATGCCGGGCAGCATGCGGTCGACGACGAGTGCGTCGTAGCTTTCGGTCGTGGCGAGCAGCAGCCCGTCCTTGCCGTCGTCGGCGATGTCGACGTTCCAGCCGGCCTGGGCCAGCCCCTGACGAATGTACGATGACACCTCGGTGTCATCTTCGATGATCAGCACGCGCATTGATTTCGCTCCCCGTCGACAGGGACCCGGTTTCGCCCGATATCAGAGTATGCGATGCCCGAACGGGCGTCACGTTTGCATCCACATTAACGATTGGTAATCACCGCTACCGCCAATCATGACAAAACGTTAGGGAATCGTTGACGTTCCAGCAATGTGCGCCGCCGTAAGCTTAACGGCATCGGAGCTTTTGACATGGAGAGTACAGTCATGCGATCTGGCAAGTTTTTGCGAGCAGGCGGGGTGGCCCTCGTTACGCTGGGAGCGCTCGGCGCCCTGCTCACCGCCGGTCTCGGTTCTGCCCAGGACAGGGCGGCCGGGCTAGGAACAGGATTCGCCGGCCCACCCTCATTCGCCGACGTTGTCGAACAGGTCAGCCCGGCCGTGGTCAAAATCGCGGTCATCAAACAGCCCGTTCGTATTTCCACCGCGCCGGGAAGCCAGGGATTCTCGGGCACGCCGTTCGACGACTTTCTCGAGCGGTTCGGCTTTGGCGGCCAGGACTTCGGCGGTCAGGAGTGGAATTACTCGCGGCCTCAGGCCGGTGAGGGCTCGGGTTTCATCGTCGATGCCGAAGGCTATATCGCCACCAATAACCATGTTGTCGACGGGGCCAGCGAAGTCATGGTCAGACTCAGCTCCGGCGAAGAGCTGACCGCCACGGTCGTCGGCACGGACCCGCGAACCGATCTGGCCCTGATCAAGGTCAATAATGGCGGCGAACTGCCAGCGCTCGAGCTCGGCGATTCGGATCGGGCCCGGGTCGGTGACTGGGTGCTCGCCATCGGCAACCCGTTCGGCCTCGGAGGTTCCGCCACGGCCGGCATCATCTCGGCGCGTGGCCGCGACATTCAATCCGGTCCTTACGACGACTTCCTGCAGATCGATGCGCCGATCAACAGCGGTAACTCGGGCGGTCCCGTGTTCAACGCTGCCGGTGAAGTCATCGGGATCAACACTGCGATCATCTCGCCCACCGGCGGCAACGTCGGCATCGGCCTCGCCATACCTTCCAACCAGGCTCGCGGCGTCATCGAGGAGCTGCGAACGGGCGGCCATGTCGACCGTGCCTGGCTCGGGGTCGAGATCCAGTCGGTCGATGCACGGGCAATCGAGGCGCTGCAGGCCGACGTCGACGGTGGCGCCATGATCGGCCGGGTCGTCGACGGCGGCCCTGCAGACCGGGCAGGCCTATTGCCCGGAGATATCGTCGTCGGCTTCGACGGTCAGGCCGTCGACTCGGCGCGAGTACTGAGTCGCCTCGTCGGCGATCTCGACGAAGGCGACGAGGTCGAGATCGAGATTTTCCGCGATGGCGCGAGGCAGGAAGTTTCGACGGTCCTGGGTGCGCTCGATGAAAGCGAAATCCGCGCGGCAGCTGAGCCCACCGAGCGCCTCGAGCGTAACTTTCGCTATCAGTGGCCGGAGACCCCCCGACGGCGCTGAGCGAAATTCCTGCTCCCCCTGGCGTCCCGGCCCGTCCCAGCCGGGGCGCTTTTTTTTTTGTCCATTTGCCGCGTTTCGAGGGCGAACTGATAATACGCCGCAGCCATGCTGCGGAAAGATCCTCTCATTCACTTCCTGGTCGTCGGCGGCTGCCTGTTCGCGGCGCTGAGCTGGTTCGGGCGCTCGGAACCGTCGGCCGGGGGTGAACGCATCCTGGTTTCAGCCGAAGACGTAGCCGCGATTGCGCGATCGGCCGAGCTCCTGCAGGGCAGGCCACCCACCGACAGCGAGCTCGAGGCTCTGGTAGAGGATGCTGTCCGCGACGAGGTCTATTACCGTCGGGCGCTGATGCTCGGGCTCGATGTCGATGACGACGAGGTTCGGCGCCGCCTCATCGAGAAGATGCAGTATCTCACCGAGAACACGGCAGACCCGGAGCCGCCTGATTCGGATCTCGAGGCTTACTTCGCTGCCAACGCCGAGCGGTTTCGAATTCCTGCGCTGGCAACGTTCGAACAGGTTTTCTTCAGCCCGCGGATGCGCGGGGAGGAGGTGCTCGCCGATGCCGAGGCCGCGCTCGTGGAATTGCGCCAGGGTGCCGACCCGCAGTCGGCCGGCGACAGCACACCGCTGCCGGCACGTTTCGACGCAGCCGACCCCGACCGTATCCGCGTGTTGTTCGGCGACGAGCTGACCGACATCGTGTTTCGCGAGCCGCTGGATCTCTGGCTCGGGCCGTTCGAGTCAGATTTCGGCTGGCACCTGGTGCGCATCGCCGGACGGACCGAGGCCCGCGATCCGGAGTTCGCCGAGGTCGAATCGCTGGTGCGTGAGGCCTACGCGGCCGAGATGCTCGATCGGGCCAATCGGGCCGCATTCAATGAGATGCTGAGCTATTTCGATGTCCGGGTGCAGTGGCAGGCCGGCGCGGAACCCGCATCGTGGCCCTGAGGATTCGCTTCGCCGTGCTCCTGGCCGCGGTTCTCGCGGCAACACCTGCCGGAGCGCATCGGCTGAGCCCGGCGTTTTTCGGCCTCACAGAGACGTCGCCCGATCAATACGCGGCGCAATGGAAAGTCTCGATCTCCGGCGGCCTGGCCGACATCCTGGTGCCGCGTCTGCCGGACGGCTGTGGCGTTTCGGGAGCCGTCCGCCTCTATGTGCTGGACGACGCGCAAGCCCCGAACGACGTCCGCCTGCAGCACGCCAACGTGAGCTGCGATGGTCCTCTGGCTGGCGGCACGTTCAGTGTCGGTGGGCTCGAATCGACGGACACCGATGTCCTGCTTCGAATCGACTATGCCGATGGGACGTCCTTCACGCATCGCCTCGTTCCTGATCGGACGTCGGTCGTGATTCCAGAGCGCCCCGGCGTGCTGGATGTGATCCGCACGTATACGGTGCTCGGTGTCGAGCACATTCTGCTCGGCGTCGACCACCTGTTGTTCGTGCTCGCGCTGCTCCTGCTCGTCTCGGGTTGGCGCCGGCTCGTCGCGACGATCACGGCATTCACGGTCGCGCATTCGATCACTCTGGCCGCGGCGACGCTCGGCCATGTCAGCGTGTCGCCCGCTGCCGTCGAGGCGACGATCGCGCTCAGCATCCTGTTTCTGGCGACCGAGCTCGCGCGCCGCAGTGCCGGTGTTACGCCTGATGATGGTGCGGGACTGACATCCAGGTTTCCCTGGGCGGTCGCCTTCAGCTTCGGTCTGCTGCATGGATTCGGATTCGCCGGCGCCCTGCAGGAGATCGGCCTGCCCGAGCAGGCGATTCCGCTGTCCCTGCTGTTCTTCAACGTGGGTGTCGAGATCGGGCAGCTGATCTTCATCGCGGCCGTCATCGGTCTCGGCGCCGTGCTCAGGCTGCTCAAGCACGAACACTCCACCTGGGCGCCGCGCTGGGCAGCCTATGTGATAGGTTGCGTCTCAGCCTTCTGGGTGTTCGAGCGGACCTTGACGGCAATCCAACCGACGACGGGGTAGGAATGGACACACTGACGGAAATTGTCTCCCGCATCAATGGCTTCATCTGGCACGACTACGCGCTGTTCGCCGTGCTCGGTGTCGGCATACTGTTCACGGTCTGGAGCGGGTTCGGGCAGTATCGCGCGCTGACCCACGGCGTCGCCGCCGTCCGCGGCAAGTTCGACCACATCGGTGACCCGGGGGCAATCAGCCACTTTCAGGCGCTCTCGACCGCGCTTTCGGCTACCGTCGGGCTCGGCAACATCGCGGGCGTCGCAATCGCGATCTCACTCGGCGGCCCGGGAGCGCTGTTCTGGATGTGGATGGTCGGCCTCGTCGGCATGGTGCTCAAGATGACCGAGGTCACGCAGTCGATGCTGTTCCGGGACACCTCCGACGCGAACAACCCGCATGGCGGCCCGATGTGGGTCTGCAAACGAGGGCTGGCCAGGCTCCACCCCCGGCTCGCGCCCCTCGGCACTCTGGTCGGCGGCGTCTTCTGTCTGACCCTGCTCGTTTCGACGATGACGGGCGGGAACATGTTCCAGGCCTGGAATGTCGCCGACATTTCGTACACCTACTTCGGCCTGCCCCAATGGATCGCCGGGATCATCCTGACCGTCGGAGTCGGTCTCGTGATCGTCGGTGGCATCCGGCGCATCGGTGATGTCGCCAGTCGCGTCGTTCCCTTCATGTGCGGCATCTACGTGCTGGCCGGGCTCATCGTTATCGCAATAAACATCGCCGACGTGCCGGCAATGTTCGTGCTGATTTTCCGTGAAGCTTTCTCGCCGACCGAAGCCGGTGGTGCATTTGTCGGCGGTGCGGCCGGCTATGCGTTTCTCAAGGGCATGCAGCGGGCGCTGTTCTCCAACGAGGCCGGTCAGGGCTCGGCGCCGATCGCGCATTCAGCCGCTCGGACCGACGAGCCCGTGCGTGAAGGGGTGGTTGCGGGTCTGGAGCCCTTTATCGATACGCTTTGCGTCTGCACGCTGACGGGTCTCGTGATTCTCTTGAGCGGCGCCTGGAATCGCAATCCCGCGCTCTCGTTCGAGAGTGTCGCCGACGTCGAGCCCGTGGTCGCGAATGGCGGACGGGTGCTGACCGAAGCCGGCCTCGAGGAGTGGCAGATCCCGCCGGTTCGGGTTGCCGTTGCGGACGAGGTGGCGGCGCGTAACCAGATGCGCGAGGGCGCGACGGTGTTCGCCGTCATTGAAGGCGACGCCAACCAGGAGACAGGTGGCGCCCGTCAGAAGGTTCTCGGGCAGCTCGTCGGCAGCCCGGATGTCGGCTGGACGGCCGAGTTTGAGTTCTTCGCCGTGCAGGCGGGCACGACCCCGCGGATTGCCATCGACGGCGCCTATTTCGAGTTCAAGGGCGCGACCCTGACGGCAAAAGCGTTCGATCGAGTGATTCCCGGAATCGGCATATGGATCATTCCGTTTGCCGCCTGGCTGTTTGCCTTTTCGACGATCATCTCG
>JASFSD010000045.1:0-10934 GCA_050114575.1 Gammaproteobacteria bacterium
AAGCGAACAGCAGTCGAGACCGGCAACCGCCAGGACGTCGATGTTCCCCGGATGCATCCGATAGTGAATCCCCTTTTCGCCGGACCAGGCGTCACTCTGCGTGATGCTGGTCTCGAGGTTGACGATTCTTGCGTCGGGCTCGACGTCTGCGAGGACATCGAGTGCAACTCCCCAGACATAGGCGGGATCCACCGCTCTGGGAATGGGCCCGTTCCGCTCCTCGGCCAGCGCGACGTATGCTCTGGCATCGCGGACGTATGACTCATGCAGCTCCGGCCGGCTCGGATTAACGAGAATCTGATCAATGCCCCGGCCGGTCATTACATCGCCGGCCAGAAATATTCCGATGCCGTCGCCGATTGAGCTCACGTATCACATTGGATATTCAGGCGCCGCGGCCTTCGGCTCCTCGGGCACGGGCGCAATCATGGCTTCGGTGGTGATCATCAACCCCGCGACAGACGAGGCGTTCTGCAAAGCGACACGAACGACCTTGGTCGGGTCGATGATTCCCATCGCAACGAGATCCCCGAATGCCTCGGTTTGAGCGTTATAGCCAAAGTTGCCTTCGTGACGCCGGATCTCGCTCAGGACATCCGAGGCATCGGCACCCGCATTGTCCACGAGAGTTCTGAGCGGCTGCTCGAGCGCCTTCAGCACAATGGAGACACCCATTTCCTGATCCGGGTTATCGCCTGCAATGCCCTGCTCGCGCAGCGTGTTCTGAATGCGCACGAGCGCCAATCCGCCGCCAGGCACGACGCCCTCCTGCACGGCCGCACGAGTTGCATTCACGGCGTCCTCGACCCGGTCCTTCTTTTCCTTCATCTCTATCTCGGTAGCACCACCAACCTTGAGCACGGCGACTCCTCCCGAGAGCTTCGCGATTCGCTCCTGCAGCTTCTCCTTGTCGTAGTCGGAAGACGCCTCGTCGACGAGCTTCTTGAGCAGACGGACACGTCCCGCGATCGCCTCGCTGCTGCCGGCACCGCCGATGATCGTCGCGCTGTCCTTGTCGACGATGACCTTCTGGGCCGTGCCGAGCTGTTCGAGGGTCGCTTTCTCCAGTGTCAGGCCGCTTTCCTCGGAAATGACCGTGCCGCCCGTGACGATAGCAATATCTGCCAGCATGTCCTTGCGGCGATCCCCGAAGCCCGGTGCCTTGACGGCAACTGCGCGCAGAATGCCTCTGACGTGATTGACGACGAGCGTTGCCAGCGCTTCACCCTCGACGTCCTCCGCAATCACGACGAGCGGGCTGCTGGCTTTGGCCAGTTCCTCGAGGACAGTGAGCAAGTCGCGCAGCGACGAGATCTTGCGGTCGTAGAGGAGTATCCGGGCATTCTCGATTTCGGCCCGCTGCTCCTCCTGGTCGGTGATGAAGTACGGGGACAGGTAACCGCGGTCGATCTGCAGGCCCTCGACAATCTCCATCTCGTTCTGCAGGCCCGATCCCTCCTCGATCGTCAGGACGCCCTCCGAGCCCACTTTCTCCATGGCCTCGGCGATGATGGTGCCGATTCCCTCATCGCCGTTCGCCGACACCGTGCCGACCTGCTTGACCGCCGTGCCGCCCTTGCAGGGCGTCGACAGGGCTTCGAGCTCGGCGACTGCCGCCTCGACGGTGCGGTCGATCCCGCGCTTCAGGTCCATCGGATTCATGCCCGCCGCCACGGCTTTGAGTCCCTCTCGAAAAATCGCCTCCGCCAGGACCGTCGCCGTCGTGGTGCCGTCTCCGGCCACATCGGACGTCTTCGACGCCACTTCCTTGACCATCTGTGCGCCCATGTCCTCGAAGTAGTCTTCGAGCTGGACTTCCTTGGCCACCGAGACGCCATCCTTGGTCATGGCCGGCGCGCCATAAGCCTTGTGAATCAGCACGTTGCGCCCCTTCGGGCCAAGGGTGGCTTTGACCGCTGCGGCCAGCATCGTGGCGCCGGTCAGCATCTGCTCGCGCGCTTCCGGCCCAAACTTCAGTTGTTTGCCTGACATTACCGCCTCGCTCGAAGTATTGCTCGCAACCAAGCGTATATCCGGCGGGCGTGATTCCGCCCTTCGTATTTCTACATAGCCTTCGCAGCCCTTTGCTGCCTCCGGCTCATCCACTTCTGCGCCTCGATCGCCGGCACGACGATGAGCGCGAGCAAGAGGCAATGCGACAGGTCCGTCAGCGACAGCGGCACGGTATGCAGGACACGATTGGCGAACGGCGTGTAGATCACAGCGAGCTGAGCGAGCACGGACAGGATCACCGTAATCGCCATGTAGCGATTGCTCAGAATGCCTATCGAGAAGATCGAGCGCGTTTCAGAGCGCAGCGAGAGAGCCTGCAGCAGCTGGGCAACGACGAGCGTCGTAAACACCATCGTCTGCCAGCGGGCCTGATCGGCCGTGTCGACCCAGACCGCAGACATCAGTGAAAGCACGACCAGCAACGCACCGATCCATAGCATGTGCTTCCACAGGCCGTGGGCAAAAACGCTCTCTGATGGAGATCGTGGCGCCCGGCGCATGAGATCGGCTTCGCCACGTTCGAATGTGAAGGCCAGCCCCGGAAGTCCGTCGGTCACGAGATTGATCCAGAGAATGTGTATCGGCAGGAGCGGAATGGGCAGGGCAAGCAGCGGAGCCATGAGCAGCACACCAATCTCGCCCGTGTTGCTCGTCATCGTGTAGCGCACGAACTTGCGGATGTTGTCATAGACGCGACGCCCTTCCCGTACGGCGACCACGATCGTCGCGAAGTTGTCGTCGAGCAGCACGATATCCGCGGTCTCGCGCGCGACGTCGGTACCTCGCTGCCCCATCGCCACGCCGATCGTGGCCTGACGCAGCGCCGGCGCATCGTTGACGCCGTCACCCGTCATGGCGACGTGCTCACCGTTGGATTGCAGCGCTTCGACGATCCGGATCTTCTGGTCGGGATCGACGCGGGCATAAACACGGACGCGTTTCGCTACCCGAGCCAGCGCCTCATCGGACAGCTCGGCGAGCTCCTGCCCGGTCAAGAGCTCGGCATCGCCTTCCATGAGCCCGATCGACTCGGCGATGTGCCTTGCCGTGCTCGGATGATCGCCGGTAATCATGACCACGGTGATTCCCGCAGTCCGACAATCCTCGATTGCCCCGGGCACCTCCTCGCGGATCGGGTCGTGCAGCGCGACCAGACCGAGGAATTCGAGATCGGACTCGTAGTCGTCCCGAACTCTGCCGGTGCCAGAAGATTGCGCGCGCCCGACGGCAAACGCCAGGACCCTGAAACCCTCACTTGCCAGCGCGTCGGCCCGAGCGTGCAGCGCATCCGGGTCGAAAGCCTGATCCGGGCCGCCGCCGGTGAAAAGCCGCGTCGACCGGTCGAGCACCTGCTCCGGAGCGCCTTTGACGTAGGCAATCTCCGCTCCGTCGAGCTCATGCACCGTCGTCATGAGCTTCCTGTCCGAATCGAACGGGAACGTCTCGACCAGGGGCTGTGCGACCATCAGCTCGGCCTTTGCAAGGCCGGCGGATTCGGCTGCGTAGACGAGAGCAAGCTCCGTAGGGTCGCCGACGGTTGCATCGACGACTTCGTTACTGAGCGCCATCGCGGATCCCAGCGCTTCGCCCAGGGGGCCTTCGAGATCGGTCAGTGCGGCACATTCGGTGTCGCAGCAATGAATGCGGGCGACTGCCATCCGATTCTCCGTCAACGTTCCCGTCTTGTCGGCACAGATGTAGGTCACCGACCCGAGCGCCTCCACTGCTGTCAGCCTGCGCGCGAGGCTGCGATGCCGGTTGAGCGTGCGGGCGCCGAAGGCGAGGGATACGGTCACGACCGCCGGCAGCGCCTCGGGCACGGCGGCAACCGCCAGGCTCATGGCGACGAAGAACATCAGGCCGGCCGGCTCACCGCGCAGGATGCCGAGCGCAAAGACCACGGCACAGACGCAGATGACGATCACGGCCAGCCGCCGCGTGAAACGCGCAAGCCGCTGCTGCAGGGGCGTCAGGTGGCGCCGGCGTCCCGTCAGCAGCGACGCGATGTGTCCAATCTGGGTGTCGCGCCCAGTCGCAACTACGAGACCAATCGCATTGCCCTTGGTCACTGAAGTCGACTTGAAAGCCATATTGCGTCGATCGCCGACGGCAAGAGCCTGCTCGCTGAGGACATCCGTGTGCTTGTCGACCGTTTCGGACTCACCGGTCAGCGTCGCCTCGTCGGTTACGAGCTCGGTCGTCCGAATCAGTCTGAGATCGGCCGGCACGATCTCGCCGGCCTCGAGCAGCACGCGGTCTCCGGGCACGAGCAGCTCGGAATCGATCTCCTCGGCCCTGCCCCCACGAACGACCGTCGCCTGCAGCGCCGACAGTCTCGCAAGCGCAGCCAGAGCGCGCTGAGCCCGATACTCCTGGGTCGAGCCCACCACGGCGTTGAGCACGACGATGACGACGATGGTGACCGTGTCGCCGAGCTCGCCGAGCAGAGCCGAGATCAGAGCGGCCGCGATCAGGATCAGGATCATGAGATCGGTCAGCTGCGCCGCAACGATTGCCGGAAGCGTTCGCTGCTTCTGCTGCTCGGTCTCGTTGCGGCCATAGGCCTCGAGCCGGGAAGCGGCCTCGGCAGCGGCAAGACCGTGCTCAGTGTCGGTGCTGAGCTCTGTCGCGACCTCGCCGATCGGCAGCGTGTGCCAGGCCCGTCGACTCAAGACGACGGCGCCGCGGCCGACTCCGGCCGATCCCCCAGGAGTACTGCTAGCTCCGACTCATCCAGCGTCTCTCGCTCGAGAAGTTGACTGGCACCTCGGTCGAGCAGCGCCCGATTTTCGTCGAGCAGTGCCGTAGCGCGATCGAAAGCGGTCTGCACGATGTCGCGGACCGACTCGTCGATACGCTGCGCCGTGGACTCACTGAAGCGGCGCCGCTCGGAGGCCTGCGGCATGCCGAGAAGGCTCGGTCGCTCGGTCTCGTAGGTGGCGTGGCCGAGCTGCTCGTCCATGCCGAAACGGGTCACCATGCTGCGAGCGATGTCGGTCGCCTTGGTCAGGTCGTCCGCGGAACCGGTCGAGAGCTGCTCGAAGACGAGTCGCTCGGCCGCACGCCCGCCGAGGAGCACCGCCAGCTTGTTCTCGAGCTCCTCGCGAGTCATGAGGAAACGGTCCTCGGTCGGCCGTTGGATCGTGTAGCCGAGCGAGCCGACGCCGCGCGGGATGATGGAGACCTTGTGGATCGGGTCGGTCCCCTTGAGCCGCATCGCCACCAGCGTGTGACCCATCTCGTGATACGCGACGATGCGGCGCTCGTCCTCGTTCAGCAGGCGGTTACGCTTCTCCAGGCCCGCGACAATGCGCTCGACCGCCTCGGCGAAGTCGCGCAGCGCAACGGCATCGGCGTTGCGGCGCGTCGCAAGCAGCGCCGCCTCGTTGACGAGATTCGCGAGATCCGCGCCCGAGAAGCCCGGAGTCAACGCGGCGATCTTATCGGGATCGACATCCGGATCGAGCTTCACCTTCTTCAGATGGACGCCGAGGATCTGGACCCGGCCGATCCGGTCCGGCCGATCCACGAGCACCTGCCGATCGAAGCGGCCGGCACGAAGCAGCGCGGGATCCAGAATCTCCGGCCGATTCGTTGCAGCCAGGAGGATGAGCCCGGCGGCCGGATCGAAGCCGTCGAGCTCGGCGAGCAGCTGATTGAGCGTTTGCTCCTTCTCGTCGTGCCCGCCGATCGGACTGACACCTCGGACCCGGCCGAGCGCATCGAGCTCATCGATGAAGATGATCGCCGGTGCCTGCTGGCGGGCCTGCTGAAACAGGTCGCGCACGCGCGCTGCGCCAACCCCGACGAACATTTCGACGAACTCCGAACCGTTGATCGAAAAAAACGGGACCCCGGCCTCGCCGGCGACGGCGCGGGCGAGCAGTGTCTTCCCCGTGCCTGGCGGGCCAACCAGCAGCACGCCTTTCGGGGCCCTTGCGCCGAGGCGGCCGTAGCGCTCGCGATCACGCAGGAACTCGACGATCTCCTCGAGCTCTGCTTTGGCCTCATCGACCCCGGCGACATCGGCGAACGTGACCTTGGTATCACGCTCCATATAAACCTTGGCCTTGCTGCGGCCGATCGTCATCATCCCGCCCATGCCCTGCTTGTCGACGACACGGCGCAGGATGAAGAGCCACAGACCGACAAACACAAGCGCCGGCAACACCCAGGAGAGAATGTCCCGCAGAAACGTGTTTTCGACGACGCCGCTGAACCTCACGTCGTACTGGGCGAGCTCGTCGACGAGCTCCGGGTCGACCCTGGGAGTTTCGAACTCGACCGGCCCATCCGGCTCCGGGTCACGATATGTCCCGCGCAGCATGTCTCCGGAGATGCGGATTTCATCGACCCGGCCCGCCTCCAGCGCCACCTGAAACTCGTCGTAGCTGATGGCTTCGACGCGTTGATTGGTTACCCACAGGTCGCGGAGCCAGAGCACCGCCATAAAGGCGATGAGGTAATACCAGATTGCGATGTGCGTACGCCGTTCCATTCGTCGGTCGGTCAGGTTTTTGTGGTCTATCGAGCCCCTCGCGGTCGAGTTGCGATCGTTCCCGGCCCCGTCAGGGCACACATACTACGCCGTCGCCGAAGCGCCAGACCAATCCCTGGACGATTAGTTGTTAGTGGCATCTACGTATAGGCCGGCCGCAACCCCGTGGACACAATCTAAGGGCCGAGTATCGAGACACTGCAACACGCGATTGAGCGGACGAATGAGCACACCGACGATTGACCTTGGCAGCCAGGATCCCGAGCGCAGGAATTCCCCGATTGCCGCAGAAACCGACGAAGACACGGAGGTCCTGCGCCAGGAAATCCCGCCCGAGCCTGTCTGCTATTTCAACGATAAAGCCTACGCCGATGGCACGATCATCAAGAGTGGCGCGGGATTGCTCCGCTGCGACCAGGGGCTCTGGGTTGCAGCCGGCTCCAGCGACCCTTCAAACCCCTAAGTGACCGTGACCGTCGTCGCGGACCAGATCGAGATCGAGGTGGGCGGCGCGCCGCTCTATGGCGTTCTCGAGATTCCGGATCAATGCCGGGGCATCGTGCTGTTCGCCCACGGCAGCGGCAGCGGCAGGCACAGTCCGCGCAACCGCATGGTCGCCGAGCACCTGCAATCTGAGCACCTCGGCACATTCCTGTTCGACCTGCTGACGGTCGCCGAGGAACGTGTCGATAGCGTAACGGCGCAGTTCCGGTTCGATATCGAGTTTCTCGCCGCACGTCTCGTCGCCGTCACCGAATGGCTGATCGAGTCGCACCCGGAAGCCGAGCGACTGGCTTACTTCGGGTCGAGCACCGGCGCCGCGGCCGCGCTGATCGCGGCGGCCGATTGCAACCACCCGATCGCCTCTGTCGTCTCGCGCGGCGGCAGGCCCGACCTCGCCAGCCGCGCCCTGCCGCAGGTGGAAAGCCCGACTCTGCTCGTCGTCGGCGCGCTCGACCCGGAGGTACTGATGCTCAACGAGCGGGCCCTGGCGGAGCTCAGGTGCGAGAAGAAGCTCGTGGTCATTCCCGGAGCGACGCACCTGTTCGAGGAACCCGGCACGCTGCAGCAAGCGGCCGAGCATGCCCGTCGCTGGTTCGTAGACCACTTCGACGATGCCGCAGCGAGGCAAACGGGGCCGTCGCGTCACCCATGACCGACGCTGCGTGCAACGAGATCCGGCGACAGCTCTTTGCGTCACTCGAAAGAGAGCCGCGCATAAACGTTCATCAGGACGAGATCGACCTCGCGATAAGTGACGGCGTTACGACGCTGTCCGGCGAAGTCGCCAACATCGCTGCCAAGCGGCTGACGCTCGAGCTGGCCGCGCGATTACCCGGGGTCAGCGGCATCGTCGACCGTCTGCACACGAGACCGGCAACGAAGATGGGAGACGGCGAGGTCGCCGACGAGCTGCAGCAGGCCTTGATCAGGGATTCCGCCTTTCACGAGCTCACCATCATCCGCGCAGTTGGAAACTCGAAGGTCGTCATCAGGAACATGCCGCGCGGCCGGTACGCATGGTATCTGGAATTCCGAGTGGAAGACGGCATAGTGACGCTCGACGGCGAAGTGCCGAGCCTGAGCCACAAGCGGCTTGCCGGCACCATGGCCTGGTGGGTCCCGGGAAGCCGCGATGTAATCAACGGGCTCGGCGTCGAGCCTGCCGAACAGGATTCGGATGCGGAGATCCTCGACGCACTGCGGCTGGTGCTCGAGAAGGACCCTCTCGTCGATGCCAGCCAGGTCGACGCCGACTGCGAAGATTCCGTAATAGGGCTTCGTGGAACGGCGCTCAACGAAGCGCAGAGAGAGATCATCGAGTTTGATGCCTGGTCCCTGTTCGGGGTGGACGATGTCACCAATGAGCTCGAAATCGTGGCATCCTGAGAGAATAGACGTGCCCGTAGAACGAACACTCGAGCACGGAATGAATACAGTTGCCAGCGAGCCTGGCCAGGGATCCGGAGGATTCGAAGAATGACGATTCCGCTTGAAATCGTATTCCGCAACATGGACCACTCGGACAGCGTGGCAAGCGCGGTCGAGGACCGAATCGGCAAGCTCGACCGATTCGCACCGCACATCATGCGCTGCAGGGTGACCGTCGAAGCGCCGCACAAGCATCACGCCAAGGGAAACATCTATCACGTGTCGATCGATATGCACGTTGCAGGGACGGAGATCATCGTTAATCGCGACCCGAGCAAAGATCACGCGCACGAGGACGTTTACGTTGCGATACGCGATGCCGTCAATGCGGCCGGCCGGCAACTGCAGGACTATGTCAGGCAAAGCCGCGGCAAGATCAAAGTCCACGAGGCGCCGCCGCACGGCAAGGTCAGCGAGCTGTACCCGAGCGAGGACTACGGCCGCATCACCGCATCCGACGGCCGGCTGATCTACTTCCATAGAAACAGCATCATCGACGCGAGCTTCGACGATCTTAGCTTGGGCGACGAGGTTCGGTTCGACGAAGAGCAAGGCGACGAGGGTCCGCAGGCGACGACGGTCCGGCTGATCGGCAAGCACCACATCGTGTCCTGATACGACGGGGTCTTGCGGCACTGACGAGTACGGACAACCCGCAATCGTCAGCTCCAGTGCCTGGGTGTTAGGGTTATCTCTCGATCGTGGAAGGAGGTCAGACCAGTGTCGATAGCACGCGTTACAGAAATCACGTCATCCTCGACCAAGAGCTTCGATGATGCGGTACGCCAGGGCCTCGAGCGGGCCTCGCAGACCCTCGACAACGTAAAAGGCGCCTGGATTCAGGATCAGGAAGTGAGGGCGGAAGGCGGCAAGATCACGGAGTTTCGCGTCCACATGAAGGTAACTTTCATCCTCAAGGAAGCCAACGACTGAATTGGCTCTACCAACCGATCTGGAGTTTGACGATGGCAACAGCTTCCAAGAAGAAAGCAGCAAAGAAGAAGACCACAAGGAGCAAGGCAACCGCCAAAAAGGCGGGCGGCAAGAAGAAGGTTGCGAAGAAGGCCGCTGGTTCCGAGGTTCCGGTCAGGACGGAGACGACCAGGCCGACGATTCAGGACCGCGCTGTAGCCCGAATCGAGGACCTGGAAAACGTATTCGATGACCTGATCCGGCGGCGCTGGCCCCGACCGCTCCGTTGGGAATGGCCGCGATGGGAGAGTTTCCCGAGCCTGTTCGAGGACAAGGTCCCTTCAGTCGACGTGATCGATCGCGAGAAGGAGGTGATCGTGCGCGCCGAGGTGCCGGGCATCGAAAAGGAAGACCTCGACATCTCGATCACGGATCGCACGCTGACGATCAAGGGCTCGACGCGCAAAGAAGAGCAGGAAGAGCAGGACGACTACTTCCGTCACGAGATCAGATCGGGCACGTTCAGCCGGTCGGTGCTGCTGCCGTCGGAAATCAATGCGTCGAAAGCTGCAGCCAGCTTCAAGGATGGCGTCGTCGAGCTCAATCTGCCGAAGGTGCGCGCCGCCAAGCGCCAGACGATTTCGGTCGACTGACCCTGATTCCTGGTCGTTAACCCGAGTCGATCAGCCAGAGCGTAACGATCGGCAGGTAGGTAACCACGAGGACGACGATTGCAATGACGCCAACGAACGGCAACACGCAGCGGTACAGAAAGCCGAGCGGCTTGTCGAAGCGATAGGCGGAGAGAAACAGGTTTTCGCCCATCGGCGGCATCAGGTAGCCGAGTTCCATGTTCGCGAGAAAAATAATCCCGAGATGTGCCGGGTGAATCCCGTAAGCGGCGGCCATCGGCGTGATCAACGGCACGACGACGATAATCGCCGAGTAGATGTCCATCATCGCCCCGACGACGATCAGGAACAGATTGAGCAGGAGCAGAAACACCCATGGGGAATCGATCGCTGCGCGAACCGAATCGAGAAGGTGCATCGGGACCTGAGCGATGATCAGGTAATTGGTCAAACCGAGCGCAACGCTCAGAATGATCATGAATCCGCCGATCATCGTCGCGCTCTGCGTCGCGACACCTGATATATCGCGCAGCTTGAGCTCTCTGAAGACGACGCACTCCAGACAGACCGCGTAGAGCACAGTAAGGGCAGCCGCCTCGACCAGTGTCGCGAAGCCACCGAAGATGCCAAACAGTATGATGCCCGGCAGCAGAATCTCCCACTTCGCTCGCCAGATCGCGGCGCCGAGCTCGGCGGCATCGAACGGCGTCCGGGTCGCGCCGCCGCGTACGCCGCGCCATGCCGCCCACGCCGCGACGGCGGCCACGAGCAGAATGCCCGGCAGAATGCCGGCGATGAAGAGCTGGTCCAGCGAAATTTCCGCGTAATAGGCATAGAGAATCACGGGAAGACTCGGTGGGAACAGCACGCCGACCGAGCCTGACACCGTCACGAGACCGAGGGCGTTGGTCTCGGAATAACCGCTCTTGACGAGCATGGGCAAGAGC
>JASFSD010000046.1:0-10890 GCA_050114575.1 Gammaproteobacteria bacterium
CGCGAAGAAGGCAATATTGAGGACGATCAGCAGATAAATCGGATTGATTCTTTTCACGGACGCATTATCCCAGCAAAATCCCGGTGTTCGCCCTGAATCCAGGATTTCCCGATCGTCGAACTCATACGACCACGAACAGGAAGACACAGTGGGCCACCGACTGAGCAAGATCTATACGCGCACCGGCGACGACGGCACGACCGGACTCGCCGACGGGCAGCGCGTCGCCAAACACGATCTGCGCATCGAAACCTTCGGCACGGTCGACGAGACCTCGAGCGCCATCGCCATGATCCTCGCGGAGCCCGGTGTTCCGCAGGAAATCTGCGAGATCCTGCTCGCAGTTCAGAACGACCTCTTCGAGGTCGGCGCCGAGCTCTCGATGCCCGAGTACGCGGGCGTGGATGCCGACAGCGTGGCAGTGCTGGAACGCGCGCTGGACCAGCTGAACGCCGATTTGCCGCCACTCAAGGAATTCGTCCTGCCGGGCGGCGACAGGGCCGCTGCCGCCTGCCATCTGGCGCGCACGATCTGCCGCCGCGCCGAGCGCCGCGCTTTCGAGCTGGCCGAAACAGAGTCGATCCGTCCGGATCTTCTGCATTACCTGAACCGGCTGTCGGACCTGCTGTTCGTCATCGCTCGCTGCCTGGCCCGCCGTGACGGCGGCACCGAGCTTCTGTGGCAGAAGAAAATTTAAAAGCGGAGCCCGAAGATCGTCAAGAGCGCGATCACGAACACCCAGAGAAACACCGTTCGATGCACGATCCGCATCGAGTTCCTTGCGGCGGCGCTCGAGTTCGCCGGCTCGTCGAGATATCCCGTCATCGACGCCTTGCCGACCCGCGCGACCAGAATGTCGTTCCTCACATCGATCGGAACCCCTTCCGCCGCAAGCTCTCCGCGCCAGGCGTTCATGGCGTCGTCGAAACTGCCTGAAAGGGCATAACCGAGCATGGCCAGCCGGGCGGGAATCCACTTCAGAGTGCCGTAGATCGCTTCGATGGCAATGAGAATGGCCTCGTTGCTGTCCTCACCACGCTGATGCTGAAACACGACGCGGCGGCGCATCAGGTCGCTGACGCGAAATATCCAGGCGCCGACGGGGCCGAGCACGACAAACCAGAAAATGACGCCGAACAATCGGTTATTCGACTGAGCGAAGATTGCATCCTCGACGACCTCGATGTCGCTGACCCGGGGGTTGCCTCCCTCGGCCATCTCGATGAGGACTCTTTCCGCTGCCTCGTCGTCACCGCTGTCGCGCGCCTCGCAGTATTCGTCGACCTCGCTGCCGAGATCCCGCGGCCCGAGACAGAAGAAAACGATGAGCACGGCAAAGCTCAGGTAGGCCAGGTCCCAGATAAGATCGTCTCCTTTGAGACTCTCGCTGACGAGGTAGACCGGCAGCGCCGGAACTGCCAGAACGAGCAGAATGCACGGATAAACGGCCCAGGCCGGGCGGCCCGCAATCCAGCGAATCGCGGCGTCGTAGTAACCATCGAACCAGCGCAGCTCCCTCAAGTGCAGCGCGGCCGTTGCCAGGTGCTCGAGAATCAGGCCAAGCGCAAGCGCAATGATCGTCATGGCTCAAACTGCTCGCGTGCTGAGCGCCCGGCGCAGACGCGCCCAATCGAAGGCAGGGCCGGGATCTGTCTTGCGCCCCGGCGCGATATGTTCGTGTCCCACGACGTCCGCATCACGTAACGAAGCATAGGTGCGACGCAGGCTCGCAACAAGAGCCGTGAGCTGCTCGTATTGCGCATTCGTGTAGGCCGTGTCGTCCGTGCCCTCGAGCTCGATGCCGACGGAAAAGTCGTTGCAGGCCGTGCGCCCGCAGTGACTCGATTCACCGCAGTGCCATGCGCGCGCGGAAAAGGGCACATACTGGCGAAGCTCGCCGTCCCTGCGAATGAGCACGTGAGCCGAGACCCTGAGGTGCGCGATCTCGGCAAAATACTCGTGCTCCTCCGGCGGCAGGGAGTTCGTGAACAGCCGATCGATCCAGGGCCCTCCGAATTCACCAGGCGGCAGACTGATCCCGTGCACGACAATCAGGGACGGCTCGCAATCTCCGGGCCGCTCGTCCACATTCGGCGAAAGCACGCGTGAGACACCGGACAACCAGCCCGTCGCGACATCGATGGTGAGTTCGTGTTCCAAGCTGCTAGAGTAATCCATCACCCGGATTTCTTCGCCATGACCCGATCCCGAAAATCATCGAAGCGGGTGTTCGTCGACGCACCGCTCGATTCCCGGAAGCTCAACCTCGACCAGGAACAGGCGCATTATCTGGGCCGTGTGTTGCGCTGTCGTGAGGGCGACGAGATCGTGGTCTTCAATGCGCGAGGGCTGGAGCGCGCTGCCAGGATCGAGTCGCTGGGGCGCAACCGCCCGGCCGTCGTATTGGGCGCAACACTCGACCCCCTGCCGGAGCCCGAGATGCCCGTCCTGCTGCTGCAGGCGCTGGTCAAATCCGATGCCATGGACCTCATCGTACAGAAGGCGACAGAGCTCGGTGCGCGATCCATCCTGGCAACACGAACGGAATTCAGCGTCGTTCGCCTCGACGCCGATCGCAGACCGAAACGGCTCGCCCACTGGCACAGAATCGCAGCCAGCGCCTGTGAGCAGAGCGGTCGTCACCGCCCGCCCGACATCGAGATCTTCGACTCGCTGGGCGAGGCCGTTGCCGCGCTCCCCGAGAACTGCGCGCGCATCGCCTTCGTGCCGGGCGCTGCCGCAGCCCCGGGCGCCGTCGATGCTGACCGTCTTTGCCTGGCAGTCGGTCCCGAAGGGGGGTTCAGCACCGGAGAAGCAAGCTGGCTGGAGAGCCACGGATTTGCCCTTTGCTCTCTCGGGCCTCGAACGCTCAGAGCCGATACCGCGGCCGTCGCGGCGCTCACGGCCGCGCAGCTTCTGAGTGGGGACCTCCGCTGACCCGGAACTTCGCGGCGCTCAGGCCGCTGACTGCAGATCGACGAGCCGTTGCTCGATCGTTTCGAGATCCGGAATCAATGGAAACTCGTGGATCATCTGTACCCGGCACAGCATCGGCTGTCCCTCGGGGAGAGGCTCCCCTTCGTCGATCGTCAACACGTCGCGATTGACGCGCACGAGCTGTGGGAAGCCCTGCGTCAGAACGCCGTAATAACCCGACCTGAGCTTGCCGCCGATCGCGTGAAAGATCACGATCCGCGACCGCGACCCTTTCCGAGCCGACGCCTGATCCGACTCGGTCTCATCGTGGTCCAGCGAAATGACCGGCACACGGCGGCCGTTCCAGTCGACCGAACCCAGCAGCCAATCCGGAGCATTGTCGTCGTCGCGTCGCTCGGTATCGGCGAACGCAATGACCTCGGCAACGCACATCCGGGGCACGAGAATCCGCCCGTCGCGCAGTGGGATCAGCAGGCTGTAGAGCTCATTCGGCGTGCTCATAGAGATCTCCCGACGAGAGACTCGATCGACTTGATCAGGTCGGTCTCCTGATAGGGCTTGCTCAAATAGTCGTTCACACCGATCTCGATTGCACGGGCGCGGTGCTTCTCGCCCGAACGCGAGGTAACCATGATGATCGGCAGATCCTTGTGCCTCGGATCGTTGCGCACATGAGTGGCGAACTGGTATCCGTCCATTCGCGGCATTTCGATGTCGAGAACGATGAAGTCCGGGTCGTGCTCGCGCAGGACCTCGATCGCATCGAGACCATCCCGGGCCGTATGCACGTTCACTCCGCGGCGCTCCAACAGTCGCTGGGTCACGCGCCGCATCGTAATCGAATCGTCGACGACGAGCCCGGTGAGCTCCTCGTTTTCCGGCTGCTGAACAGGAGCCGCAGGCGCCGGCTTTTGCTCGGAGGGCTGGGCCCTTACCAGCGTGCCCGGATCGAGAATGACGACGACCCGGCCGTCACCGAGAATGGTCGCACCCGTGACACCATCGACGCTCGCCACGTGCGGACCCAGCGTCTTGACGATGATCTCACGGCTTCCTTCCAGCGTATCGGTAAGCAACGCCGCCGAGTTCTCACCGGCGCGAACGAGAACGAGCGAAACCGCACCCTCGTCCTCGGGCAGCGGTGAAGGCGCACCGCCCACCAGGCTGCCCAGATGCTGCACGCGGTAGCTGCCGTCACCGTGCGTGAGCCGCGGGTCGTCCTGCGTCAGGATGTCGAGCAACTCCTCGCGGCGAACGCGGGCGATGCCTTCGATCGTCGGCAGCGGCAACGCGAACGTCTCCTCACCGACGTTGACGATGAGGGCATGGGTAATGGCGAGCGTGTAAGGCAGTCGAATCAGAAACTGGGTGCCGTGACCCACCTCGGTCGTGATTCTGAGCGAACCGCCCAGACGCTTGACCTCGTTGTCGACGACGTCCATGCCGACCCCGCGACCGGCTGACTGCGTCAACTCGTCGGCCGTCGAGAACCCGGGCAGCAGGATCAGCTCGACGATATCGTCGTCGGCCGGCGTATCGCCCGCCTGAATCAGCCCCTTCTCGATGGCCTTGCGCCGGATGGCCTGTGTATCGAGACCGGCCCCGTCGTCGCTGACCTCGATCAGAACTTCCGAACCCTCGCGTCGGACCGCCAGGCTGACCGTGCCGTTGGCCGGCTTGCCGGCGCCTGTGCGCTTCTCTGCAGGCTCGATGCCATGAACGACGGCGTTTCGGAGCAGATGTTCGAGCGCCGGCAGAATCGCCTCCAGAATCTGGCGGTCGAGCATGTTCTCCGCGCCCGTCAGCTCGAGCTCGACGGCCTTGCCCTTTTCATTGGCAGTCTGACGGACAATCCGCGACAACCGCGAGGCCTGCCGCTCGAACGGAACCATGCGCGTCTGCATGAGCCCATCCTGCAACTCGGTCGTGACGCGCGATTGCTGAGTCAACAGCGTATCTGCTTCCGACGTCAGGCCGTGCAGCAGCTCATTGATGCTGGCAACGTCGGCCGATGTCTCCGCAAGTGCTCGCGACAGCTGCTGGATAGTCGAATACCTGTCGAGCTCCAGCGGATCGAATTCGTCGTCGCCGTCCGTGTCGCCCTGATGGCGATGCAGAATCTGGGCTTCGGTTTCGGCTTCGAGGCTGCGCAGCTGCTCGCGCAGCCGGGTCACGGTCTGGCCGAGCTCGCCGAGGTGAAACTCGATGGAATGAACCTGTTGGTTGAGCCGGGACTGAAAGATACTGATCTCGCCGGCCTCATTGAGCAGCTCATCGAGCAGCGCAGCGTCGACACGGGCGGTCTCGACACGCTCGGCCCGCGGCGCGGCAACTGCCGGTGCTTCGCTGACCACGGGCTCGAGGGCAGGCATCGGTTCCGGCTCCACAGCCGACTCGCCCGCCGCCCCGGGCTCGACCTCCGCCACGCCGTCGTGGCCCTCGCCCTGCTCCGCCTCGGCAGCGCGTTCGTGCTGCTCGCCCTGCTCAGCCTCGGCGTCCGGCTCGGACTCGGTGGCTTGCGTCTCGGCCGCCCCGGACTCGGCCGGAGTGATCTCGGACGGCTCGAATGGCGCCGTGGTCGGCAAGGAAAGCGTATCGTCCGGTCCCAGCGGCTCACCGCCGCAGCGCTCGAGTGCTACGACCAGCTCGCCCGCTGCAGGTGCAGGCTGCCCTCCATCGACCGCGTCGCGCATCTGGTGCAGGCGATCCAGCGCCTGCTGAGCGAGGCGTATGCCATCGCTGTCGGCTGCGCTCCCCGCGAGCTGCGGCAGCATCGTTTCGAGCGCGTGACTCAGGTCCCCCATGGCCGCGATTCCGGCGAGCCGCGCGCCACCTTTGAGGGTATGCAGGACGCGCTTGAGCTCAGCGATCGCAGTGTCCGCATGCTCCGACTCTCGGATCGTCTGCAGCTCCGTTTCCGCCTGATCGAGCAGCTCGGACGCCTCTTCGCAGAAAATCCCGGCGATTTCGGGATCGTAATCGGGAGCGGCTGCGAGCATCGGCGCCGCGCCTGTGGCACCGGTTCCTTCATCGGTGGCCGCAACCAGCGATGGCACCTTGTCGGTCAGCTCGACGCTGGCCGCGAGCTCGAGCGCCGCGACGGCATCGATCACTTCGGGGTCAGGCGTAAAGGCCTGATCGGCCTGCAGCGCGGCGCACAGGCGTTCGAGCTCGATGGCAAATCGCTCGAGCGTCGCGACACCTTCAGCAGCGAGCTTCTCGCCGCCGTTGAACGCCTGGCTGATTACGGCATCGACGGGCTCGACGACGGCAAGGGCCTGCTCACAATTGGCCATTCTCGCGCTGCCGCGCAGTGTGTGGCAGGCGCGGTGCAAAGACTCGGTAATCTCGACCGGAGCATCGGCTCCGGCATGCTCCCTGGCAAATTTTCGAACGCTCTCGGAATGCTCCCTGACTTCCTTGACGAAGATGTTCGTCAGCACCGGATCCATCGAAGGCCTATCGGCTTCCGTTTCCGGCACGGCCGCGGCCGCCGCGACTTCGGACCGGCCCTCGGCAATGGCTTCGGCACGGACAATCATGGCGCCGATGTCGGCCGCGGGCGCTATTCCGGCCTCGAGCTGCTCCACCAGACCCGGCAATACCGTGGCGGCCTCGCCGACAAAGTCGAAGACCTGCGGTGTGGCGTCAATCGTCTTGTTGATGACCCGATTGAGCAGATTTTCGATGCTCCAGGCGAACTCGCCGATGAGTTCGGCGCCGACCATGCGGCCGCTGCCCTTCAGAGTATGAAACGACCGGCGCACGCCGATCAGGGCATCGGAATCCTCGGGCTGACTCGACCAGCGCGGCAGAAGCTCCTGAATCTTCTCGATCTCTTCCTTGGCTTCCTCGATGAAGATCTCGACGAGCTCGGGCTTCGATCGATCGTCGTCCACGGCCATGACCGCAAGCCCCTCGGCGCGATCCGCCGGTTGCTCAGCCTGCGGCTCGGGTTGCGCTGCCGTGGCCGGCGGCGCCTCGGCATCACTCGACCGCATGGGCTCGATCGAAACACCGGTAACGGTCGACGACTCCGACTCATCCGAAAGCTCGACCTCAGGCTCAGGCTCCCTGGCCGGCAGCCGGTCGAGCACATCGAGGCAACGGTTCGCGTTGTCGAGCATGTAGAACGGGTCGCTCCGTCCGAGCGCCACCGTCTCCATGTAGTACTCGATGCTGACGATGGCGTCGGCAAGTCGCTCGAGAAGCTGCGGGGCCAGAGAATCGCCCGCTGGCGCGAGCCGCCTCGTTATCGTCCGGCTGATTCGCTCGATGACGTTTACGGCGCGGTTCTTGTTGAGCATCAACAGGCCCGCCACGATGCCGCGCATCTGCGACTCGACCTGATCGAGCGTCTTGAGCGATGACGGGTCCTCGATCACCTTGACCACGATCTCCTTGACCTTGGCCAGATTGACGATGCACTCGCGCATGACGGCGGCGGTCACGTGACGGTACTGTGTCGAGTCGTTCTCGTCGTCGGCCTCACCTGCGCCCTCGCCGCGCTCCGGCGACGCCGTCCCGACCAGCTCCCGAGCCAGCACGTCCTCGACGTCGAGCAGAGCCATGGCAATGCCCTCGATGACGCTCGCGTCTTCGACCGAATCGGCAGCCACTACGGCGGCCAGCTCCTCGGCCTTCGCCTGAATACTGTTTCGCGGCGCCTCGAGACCGAGCACGCCCAGCGTGTCGGCGATCTTGCGCAGCATATCGAGCTGAGGCTTGAGCTCGGCGACACTTTCCATGCCGGTGCGGACGAAAATATCGAGCACGTCCTTCACCTGCCCGAGGTCCTCCTTGATTGCCTCGGCGACCGTCAGCATGAGATTCACACTGGGTCCGGCAAGATCCTCCCGGGCCTGCTCGATCTCTTCGGCATCGGGTATCGCCGTTTCCAGATCGAACGTCTCCTTCAGCTCGTTCAGCCGCGGGTCATCGCTCGTGGACCGCGCAACGTAATACAGCAGCGAGTTCATCAGCTCCACCGGCGGAGCGCTGACGAAAGACTGCTCGCCGGAATCGATCAATCGCTTCAGCTGCCGGTCGACCTGGCCCATCAGCCGCTTGATTGCGATCGAGGACTCGTAGTCGCCGTGCTTGAGCGCCGCCAGGACGCCGGCCGTCACGGCCCAGAGCTGACGCACGGGCTCGGCTCGAGCCTGCTGCTTGAGCGCATCGCAGACTTCGATCAGCTCGCCGAGGCGTCCGCCGCTCTCGTCGCCGCGAATCCATCCCAGCAGGGCCGACTGAAATCTCGGCCGCAGTTGCTGCGCGAGCGTCGGGACCTCACTGCCGTAATCCTGGACCGCCTCGTCAGCCGATGTGTCGCGAAAGCGCTCGAAAGGACCGGAGTTGAGCAGGAGCATCGTGCCCTCGGACAGCATCGGGCGGTTCCTTGCCGTGCGAAGGTCGTTCAGAAGCGGCAGGAGAACCAAAGCGACATCGCTGCCACCGCTCATGAGCCGGTCGAGATAGGCGGGCAGCTGCACCATGGCCGCGGTCAGAGCCTCCGCCGCCTGCTCGGCATTGGTTTCCGCGTCACCCTCGTGAACGGCGAGGCAGGTCTGCTCCATTTCCTCGGCCAGGAGCGCCGCACCGTGGATCTCTACGATTTTCAGGGCGCCGGCAGCCAGATGCAGAAGACTTGCTGCGCGAACCAGCGCCTCGGAGTCGGACTGGCCATCGACGTAGTCTTCGATCTCACCGCGCGCCGTCTCGAGCGTCTGAGTGAGCTCGAGACTCACGAGTTCCAGCGATTGGCCAGCAAGCTCTTGCATGTCGTCAGTTCAGTCTAGCCCAATGGTAGCGAGGTCCAACCTCAGCCGGAAACGCGCCGCTGCTCGGCCGGCGCCGCCTTCGGCGGATCCGGCACGTCAATGACGCCGGTCTGCGCCAGGCTTTCATGGACCTGCGCATCGGTCAGAACACCCGCCTTGCCGAATTTGTCCGGTAAGCGGAATCCTCTGACCGACTGCCGCAGCTGCGATGCCAGCTGCGACATCTTGCTGATCGAAACCGATGTCGCGGCCGTCGATTTGGTCGTTTTCGCACTGATCTCGCTCAGCACCTGCATGTTCTTGTTGATTGCGGAAGCGAGGCGGCTCTGATGGCGGCCGGTGTCGGAAATACTTTGAATCAGGCTCGCCATCTGGTGCGAAACCTTCTCGATCTCGTCGAGTGCTGCCCCCGCGTTCTCGGCCAGCAGCGCGCCGCCGACGACATCGGTGGTGCTGCGCTCCATCGAGACGACGGCTTCGTTGGTGTCCGACTGAATTGTCGAGACCAGCACCTCGATCTTACGCGTCGCGGTGGTCGATCGCTCTGCGAGCTTCTGCACCTCATCCGCAACGACGGCGAAGCCGCGGCTCGCCTCTCCGGCGCGTGAAGCCTCGATCGAAGCGTTCAACGCGAGAATGTTGGTCTGCTCCGAAATCTCTTCGATGAGCTCGACGATATTGCCGATCTCCTGGGAACTCTCGCCGAGGCGTTTGATGCGCTTGGACGTATCCTGGATCGTCTCCCGGATCGTATTCATGCCGGCGATCGTTCGCCGGACGGCATCGCCACCTTTGTGTGCGATTTCCACGGCGTGCCGCGCGACATCCGCGCACTGCTCGGCGTTTTGAGAGATTTCCTGGATCGACGAGGCCATGGTGCCGACCGAATCCGATGCAGCCGCGGCCTGCTTGGCCTGTGTCTTCGAGGTGCGCAGCAGCTCCTTGGATGTAGCCTCGGTCTGCTTGGCCGCACCATCCACGAGAATGGATGAGTCGTTGACGGTCGCCACCAGCTCCCGGAGCGCATCGATAGCGTAATTGATCGAGTCGGCGATGGCCCCGGTGATGTCCTCCGTCACCGTAGCCTGCGCAGTGAGGTCGCCATCGGCCAGCGATTGCAGCTCATCGAGCAGCGTCAGAATCGCCTTCTGATCGCGGGCGCTCTGCTCGGCCTGGAGCTCGGCCGCACGGCGATAATCGCGGGCCGCGTAGTAAGCCACCATCATCAGCACAACCAGGACCAGGGCGAGCACCGAGAGCAGAAGCGGCAGCCGCCCGAATATTCCCGTGCCCAGCGCATCGATGAAGTCGACTGCGACCTCGCTGCCGCTGCCGACGAACCAGAGCAAGCCGGCCGTCACGGCCAGCACGGCGATCGCACCTGCGCCAAACAGCGGTAACAGTCTTATCCACGGGCTCGCCTTGAGCATTCGTCATCCCGCCTTGAGTTGACCGGCGTTGAGGAAGCTGGGGTCCTCGAGCAGGCGCCCGAGATTGAACAGCGGATAATCGTCGCCGTCGCTACGATAGCACCCGCCGAGAAAATGCTCGCACCGAATTGCGATTTCCGGCAGCGAATCACTGAATTCGGTGATGTCGAAACGCCGAAACCCGAGCACCTCGTCGACGATGATGGCCGTAGGCACCTCGCGGCTCGCGAGCACGAGCATGCGCGCTTTGCGATCGGCCTGCATCGATCCGGCGCCGAGAAAGGCTTTCAGATCGACGATTGTCAGGAGCTGTCCGCGCACGTTGGCGATTCCTCGAAGCCAGGGTTTGGCGCCGGGTATCCGGGTAACCTGATCGGGAATCGGCAGGATTTCGCGAACGTCGGCCCGCGCGGCGACGAAACGCTCCGCTGCGAGCCGGAAAGCGACACCGATCCATTCCTCTATCGAGCTGTTCTCACCCTGCCGGCTGGCAATCGCCGCCTTCGCGCGTTGCTCGATCTCCAGCAGCAGCGCGAACGGATCGCTTGTCAACTCTTTGAGGCTCAAGCTTCGGTATCCTCGGGCTCCTTCAGGAACTCGTTGGCTTTCGCAACCAGATCGGCGCCATCGACAGGCTTGACGAGATAGTCTACGGCGCCCTGCCGCATGCCCCAGACCCGGTCGCTCTCCTGATCCTTGGTCGTGACCATGACCACGGGGATCGACCTCGTTTTCGGGTCGCG
>JASFSD010000047.1:0-10859 GCA_050114575.1 Gammaproteobacteria bacterium
CCGTGCCGACGGGCCGGCGGAACGCGCGACGTGCGAGCCCGGCCATGATCGTCTCGGCGCAGGCTGCCGATTGTTGTGTGGTGCTGACCGGGTCGCCATCGGGGCGACAGACGAAGATCTGTTCCCGGCTCTTCGTGTCGCCGGGGCCGGATGCCTTATAGGGCCCGCTGATTTCGACCCGGCGAAGATACGCCCCCCGCCGCTGCTCATCCATGTTGAAGCCACGCGGGAACGGATAGAGGAACGGCTCTCGCTTCTGCGTCGAGAGCGTGCCGGCCTTGTCGAGGAAAGTCAGCGTCACCTCGCGGTGGCCGGCGGCAACCGGCACGCGTACCGTCCAGTCCTCGTCCGCGAATTGATATGCGTTGCGCTGAGCACGCGATAGACGGGCAGGCCCTTCGCCTGATTCCTCCGGCATGGGCGCCTCGAGCGTGAAAGTCGCCACGCGCTGGCGGTCGATGCTGACTTCGAGCACCTGCGGCTCCGGATACATCGGCAGGCTCTCATTGAGATCGCGCGCAAGCTCGGCCGAGATCGAATATTCGGCATCTTCCGGAAACGTGTGCTCGATGCGCACGCCGCCGCGGGTTCCGAATGGCAGGCCAGGAAGCCGGCGTTCCTGCGATCGGTCGTCCGGGATGCGGAATGAATCGAATTCGACGAACGGCGACGGCGTGCCGACGGCAACCCGGCTGATCTTGTCCGCGGCAGCCAGATAGCGCTCGAGCAGGGTCGGCGACAGCTTGAGCACCCCGGCGATGTTGTCGAAGCCGTAGCTCGCGTCGTCTCCCGGCAATAGATCGCTGACGTCGATGTCGACCGCGAGCAGGTCGCGAACGACATTGCGATACTCGCTGCGGTTGAGTCGATGCAACGGCACGGTGCGGCCGGGATTCGGCGGTGCGCTGTCGAGCTCGCCTTCGAGCCAGGCGACGAGTGCGGCGCTTTGCTCCGGCGATGGCCGCGGGGCGCCGTCGTGGGGCGGCATCATCCCCGTCCTGAGCTTGCGCACGACGTGTTCCCAGGTCGCGGCATCGGCGCCGACGGCCTCGATATCGAGCGCCTCGAGCGACAGATCGGCGGTCAGGTCGACATCGTTGTGGCAGTCGAAGCAGTAGCGGGCCAGCGTCGCCCGCTGATCCGCGGCGATGTCTTCTGGTGAAGGCCCGCAGGCGGCGAGCATCAGGGCCAGAGGCAAGAGCCCCCATCCCCCCGAACGGCGTGCCTGCCTCTGGCGAGAGACCGATCGCATTACCATTGATGATCGCGCTCGGCGCATTCACCTCCCCCAGAGATTCGAGCCCTCGAACGACACTAAAGGTATGCCCTGTGCCCGTCAACGCGGGCGATTCTGCGCTTCGAGTGGAACCGAACCATTGCTTGCGCGGTGCGGATACGGGGCCCGCGCAGGGCGGGCTCATTCCATCGGCGGCATGCCCTCGAATCGGGGCAGGTCCGGATCGAGCTTGTCCCAGGACAAAGCGTGCCTGGTGAAGACGATCGACTCGGGCTTGAAGACCTCGGGATCATCGAGCACGGCGACGTTGAGAACGACGAGACCCGGCATGCCCGTGCTCTTGTCGAACATCAGGCTGCCGCATTCCGGGCAGAAGTGCCGCGAGACGATGCCGCCGCTGTCGGCGGGCTTGCTGAAACTCTTGGTCTCGCCCGTCACGGTCACGGTCTGTTCGGGCATTCCGATGGCGGCGAGATGGCCGGAGCCGGTCGCCTTGCGGCAATCGAGGCACTGGCAGAAACCCTGAAAGACCGAATCACCGGTCGCCTCGTAACTGACCGCTCCACAAAGGCACGACCCGTGCAGCTCGTTCGACATAGAAAGATCCCCCTTAAGATGACAGCTGAGTTCCGTTCTACCTGCGCCCAGCGCCGCAGGCAAAGGACAGGTTACTACTGCGCTGCCGCTTCTGCCCAGGCGATTTCCATCGATTCGCCGAATGGCGTCGCCTTCCATCGTCCGAGCAGGCGACGCATGAGTTCCGATACCTCGGCGACGAAGGCCTGCGTGACCCAGTCGGGCAGGTCTTGTCCCTGCGTCTCGCAGTACCAGCAAAGCTTCTCGTATCCCTCATCGACGGGCAGTCGAGCAACACCTGTCATGGCCCCGACGATTCCCTCGACACGGTAAAGCGTCTCGGCGTTCTCCTGCGTTGCCTCGCCGGTGCGGTCGTTCAGGTCCGCGAATGTCTTGCCGCTCGCCAGCGTGCCCCAGAATCCTCGCGTCGTCGGCAACGACGACTCGACCGCGTAGTGGAGCAGATCATGAAACAGGGCTTCGCGAGTCACGAGCTCGATCGTGTCGCGCGAAGCGTCGGAGCGCACGATCTCGACCGTGTGTCGCTGATCTGAAATTTTGGTCAGCACGATGCGCATCTCAGGAATTGTGCGCCGGCGGGAATGCGCATGCCAACCTGCTTCGTGGATGAGGTGTGCACGAAAGAGGGGTCAGAGCCCTTTCAAGGAAGGGGCTCTGACCCCGTTTTTTGTCCCCCGTTTCTTGGAGGGATTCTAATAGGCGGAAGAGGGAAACTGAACGACGGACAGAATGTTGCCGTCGGGGTCGCGGAACCATGCGACCCGGGCGCCGTCCGGTGTCATCAGTGCGCCGTTTTCCTGGTGCGGTAAGCCGTCGAATCGCTGCATTGCCACACCCCGTGTACCGAGCGCTGCGATGACGCGATCGACGTCGTCGACTGCGAAACCCATCACGGTATGTTCGGAAGGCTCAGTGGCCGGGATGGGTGCGACTCTGAGGTCGCTGCCGCCTACGTCGAAGACCAGGGCGCCGTCCGATCGACCGCGCAGAGTGAGTCCGAGCACGTCGCGGTAAAACGTCTCAGCCTCGTCGATACGCGAAGTCAGGATGATCGATTGCAGTTTCGAGTTTGCAAGCATGTTTCGCTCCTTTGGCTTGGCGGGGCTCTGGATTGGGCCCACAAAAAGAGCGATGCCGGCAGCGCGACGTGTTGTCATCGTCCGGAAACGCAAGAGCCGCGACGGGCGCGGCTCATATCGGGATTGAGATTAGTTCCTCGCCGCGATGGCTGTCAAGCTCGACCGCGGAGGGCGTTCATCTGCATCGACGGGCAACGTGCTTTTGACCGACAGCGGACAGCCGATACCGGCTTTTCCGTCTGTCCACGACAAGCGACCGGACATTCGACCCGCTGAGTGCTAGAGTCGAGGCTCACTGTGTTCGATTCCTTCGTAACCAATTGGAGGCGCGGGGATATGCAGCTTTGGACCGTCTGGCTCGATTCATTGCGATACCTGCTGGAGATGCTGGCATCGGATCTCGGATTGGGGACCGGGCTCGCTATCGTGGTGCTCACGCTGGCGCTTCGGTTCGCGCTTCTGCCGATCTCCTGGTCTTCGGCATACAAGGCGTGCGTCAGGCAAAAGAAGCTGAAGAGCCTTCAGCCGGAGCTCGCGCGACTCAAGGAGCGCTTCGGCGATCGGCCGCAGGATCTGGCTGAACGAACGATAGGTCTTTACCGCAAGAACAACATGCGTATCGTTGACGCCGGCCCGATCGTCGGTTCCTTGATACAGCTGCCTGTTCTGCTCGGAATGTTCAATGTGCTGCGGCAGGGATGGCAGAACGTGCGCTTCCTCTGGGTTGCGAGTCTCGCTCGGCCCGATTTCTGGTTTGCCCTGGCCGCGGCTGCAACCACCGCGCTGATGATGTTCGCGAACCCGGATCTGCCGGAGCAGGCGCGGATGCTGATGATTCTCGTCCCGAGCGTGCTCGCCCTCGTGTTTGCTTTGAAGTTTGCCTCTGCTCTCGCGCTGTACTGGACGGCTTCCAACTGCTTTACGGCGGTCCAGACCTTCGCCGTGCATCGCTTCGTCGACAGGCGTCTGCCGTCCTCCGAGTAACCCTCTGGGCCGGAGCGGCGTCTCAATAAGATAGGCTTCGAATAACAATAGGCTTCGAATAACAGGAGAGCCGCTCAGGAGGGGATGAGTGGGTTCATGGTTTGCTGAATTTCGCCGCGATCTGCGTGGTGGATTGCGGCTGCTCCGCAAGAGTCCGGGCTTCACGGCAGCGGCCGTTCTGACGCTGGCACTCGGTATCGGGGCGACCAGCGCAATCTTCAGTGTCCTGCACTCGATCGTTCTCAAGCCACTGCCGTTCCCCAACTCCGAGCAGCTGGTCTGGGTTCAGGAAGTCAATCAGCTCGACGGGCGCATCCGGCCGCCGGCCGTCGAAGTTCATGAGGCCTGGCGCGAACAGAGCGAGACCCTGACCAGCGTCGCCGTCGGCATAACCGGTGGCGTCGACGTGTCCGCGTCCGGTCCCGCGGGGGCCACACGGATCAGTCTCGGCGGCATTGCCCTGAATACGCTGTCGGTATTGGGTGTGGAGCCCATCGTCGGTCGCTGGTACGGCAACGACGAGGCGACGGTGGAAGGGGACACGGCCGAGACGCTCGTGATCAGCTATGGCCTGTGGCAGAGCCACTTCGGTGGCGATCCCGACGTCGTAGGCAAGACGGTTCCCGGGTGGGACGCGGCATGGGGCCGGACCGTCATTGGAGTCATGCCTCCCGATTTCTGGGTGCATCCATCCATGGCCGGCGTCGACGGCTGGTTTGCATTCAACGTCGCGCGGATCCCCGGGGCGCGCGGGCAGACGGTCGCGCGTCTGGCGCCCGGCGTCGACTTCAGGCAGGCCGAGGCCGAGCTCGATACGATTGCCGGACGCGTCGAGGCTTCCCTGCCCGGTGCCACCGATGCCGGAGATTGGCGCGTCGAGCTCGAGCCGTTGCACAAAATCTTCACTGAGGACTACAAGCAGACGCTGTATCTCCTGCTCGGTGCCGTCGGGTTCGTCCTGCTGATCGCCGCGGTCAATGTCGCGACTCTGCAGTTGAGCCGGAGCGTGACACGCCAGTCCGAAATGGCGACGCGCGCGGCGCTCGGTGCGGGCCGCTGGCGCCTGATCCGGCAGCTCTTGACGGAAAACCTGTTGCTCGCGCTCGTCGGCGGCGGACTGGGGATCGGCATCGCCTATGTGGGTATCTGGGTGTTCGTCACCCTGGCGCCCGGTTTCTATCCCCCTACCCAGGACATTGCGATTCGACCCGCTGTGCTGTTATTCACGGGAGCCGTGGCCGTCGTGACGGGTATCGTGGCCGGGCTCGTGCCGGCATTGCGCATCTCGCGGCCCGACCTGCAGGATGCGCTCAAGCAGTCCGCTCGCGGCGGGGCGAGCGGGTTGGGTCAGCGTGTGCGCCGCTCGCTGGTCGTTCTGGAGGTCGCGATGGCGCTGGTCCTGCTCGTCGGCGCGGGGCTCATGATCAACAGCTACTCTCGGGTCATGCGGGTCGATCTGGGGATGGATTCCGACGATGTCCTGACCATGGAAATCAATCTCTCCGGCCTGGAGCGGTACCGGACGCGCCACAACGTGACGCATTTCAGCGTCACGCCGCAGGTGTCGATCCTGTATGCAGACGTCATGGATCGGATCCGGGCCCTGCCCGGTGTGCGATCGGTCGGATTGACGACGGGCCTGCCGCCGAGGCTGTCGCTGAATCTGCCATTTCGCATCATCGGCGGATCGGGCGATCCGGACGACGCCAGTCGCACGGCGCAGTATCTGGAGGTCAGCGAGGCATTCTTCGAGACCATGGATATAGCGCTGCTCCAGGGGCGCCAGTTCGGACGGTCGGACGGCGAGACGGCGGCCGGGGTCGCGATAATCAATCAAACGATGGCCCGGCAGTACTTCGGCGAAGCCGACCCGATCGGTCAGGTCGTCGAGGTGCGGATGAATCCGGGGAACCCAGGCCTGGCCGACGACCGGCCCCGCGAGATCGTGGGCATCGTGTCCGATACGCGCATGCGCCTTCGGGACGACCCGGTGCCGACCATCTACATCCCTTACCAGCAGCACCTTTGGGATTACGCGGGCACGGGCCTGTTCTATATCCATGCCCGCAAGGATTTCGCGATTCGAACCGATACGGCGGATCCGATGGACCTGGCCCGCGACGTTCGCCAGGTTGTCGCGGATGTGGACCCGTCGGTCGCCGTCGACAACGTGATGTCCATGCGTGAACGGTTGTCGGAGTCGGCAGGCAACGAGCGATTCTGGTTGCGTCTCCTGGCCTTGTTTGCGGGGCTTGCGATTTTTCTCGCGACGGTCGGTATCTACGGCGTTATTGCGTATGCCGTGGAGCAGCGCGCGCACGAGTTCAGCATCCGGACAGCGCTCGGCGCCGGACGCGGAGACATCGTCCGGCTCGTGCTTCGGGAGGGTTTCGTCGTCACGGTGGCCGGCCTGGTCATCGGAATTGGGGCTGCGTTTGCGTTGACGCGGCTGATCGCCAACCAGCTCTACGGGGTCACCCCGATGGATCCGTTGACGATAACGGCAGTCTCGCTCGTGCTGATGGCCGTGGCCATGCTGGCATGCGTGATTCCGGCCCGGCGCGCCGGTCAGCTGGATCCGCTCAGGGCGCTGCGCACCGAGTGACAAACGTCTCGAAAACAGGCGTGCAGTCCCGAAAATGGGACAGCCGATAGGATGGCTGCCCTGGCCTGCATCGAGCTTTCCCCGCAAAGCCCCGGGGAACGGCGATGTCTGCCTCGACGAGCACGTGGCACGAGAGTTGCTTAGGAGAACCGCATGGATATTCCGCGCCCAGAACTCAGGCAGAAGCGACGCGTCAAGACGCTCGTCTACGCGGGTGTCGGCGCCGTGCTCGTGGTGGCTGCCACGGTCGCGCTGTCCCGCCTCGAGCCCGCCGCACCCTCGGTGCCCAGGGCATCGGTCTGGATCGAGAAAGTCCAGCGCGGCGAGATGCTGCGCCAGGTCCGCGGCCCCGGCAATCTCGTGCCGCGCGAGATTCGGTGGATTTCGGCCCAGGCAGGAGGTCGCGTAGAGCGCATCGTCGTTCGTCCGGGCGCGGTCGTCGAGGCAGATACCGTGCTCGTGGAAATGTCCAACACGGATCTCCTGCAGCAGACCGAGGAATCCAGGTTTGCACTTCAGGCTGCGGAAGCCGACCTCGCCGATACCGAGCTGCGGCTGCGGGGTCAGCAGTTCGATCAACGAGCCGCCGTCGGTGTCGCGAGGGCGGAATACGAGGGCGCGAGGCTGCGTACCGAAGCCGAAGAGGTGCTGTTCAACGAAGGCATCGTGTCAGCAATCGACTTTCGCGTCTCCGAGCTTTCGGTCGAGCAGCTGAGACTCAGGCTCGAGATCGAAGAGGAGCGGCTGAATCAGTTCTCGGCAACGATGGACGCCCAGCTGACCGGTGCACGCGCACGAGTCGATCAGGCAAAGAACCTCTACGAGCTCAGGCGAAGCCAGGTCGATTCACTGACCGTCAGGGCCGGGGTCGACGGCGTGCTGCAGGAGGTTCAGGTCGAGGAAGGTCAGCAGATAGCGCAGGGCGCGAACATTGCCCGAGTCGCTCGCCCCGACGATCTCAAGGCCGAGCTCAGAATTCCCGAAACGCAGGCCCGCGACGTGCTGATCGGTCAACGCGTCGACGTCGATACACGCAACGGCATCGTCGAGGGTGTCGTCACGCGGATCGATCCGGCTGTGCAGAACGGCACGGTGCTCGTCGATGTCGAGCTCACCGGTGAGCTGCCGCGTGGGGCGCGTCCGGACCTTTCGGTGGACGGCACGATCGAGATCGAGCGTCTGGTCGACGTCGTCTATACGGGGAGAGCGGTCCACGCCCAGGCCGACGCGACGATCGGTATTTTCAAGCTGGAACCGGACGGCGCGTATGCCGTCCGTGTGCCGGTGCGGTTGGGCCGCACGTCCGTCAGCGACGTCGAGATCGTCCAGGGTCTCGAGCCCGGCGACGAGGTCATCCTCTCGGATACCTCGAGTTGGGATGACTACGACCGAATTCGATTGAATTGAAGGAGCAACATCATGAGTGAGCCTGCATTGGACCAGAATCCGGCTGGTGCGCCGCTGATTCATATGGAAGACATCACCAAGGTCTTTTACGCGGACGAGGTCGAGACCCACGCCCTGTCGGGCATTCATGTCGACATCGCCGAAGGCGACTACGTGGCCATCGAGGGACCTTCCGGCTGTGGTAAGTCGACGCTCCTGTCGATTCTGGGCTTGCTCGATACCGCAACTGACGGGACCTACCTCCTGAGCAGCGAGCCCGTGCAGAATCTCGATCATGCCCAGCGGGCGCATATCCGCAACCGCGAGATCGGATTTATTTTTCAGGCGTTCAATCTGATAGGCGATCTCACGGTTTACGAGAACGTCGAGTTGCCGCTGACTTATCGGACCCAGCTCGGCAGCAAGGATCGCAAGCAGCGAACCATCGAAGCGCTCGAGCGTGTGCATATGGCGCATCGCCTGCGCCACTACCCGTCGCAGTTGTCGGGCGGCCAGCAGCAGCGTGTCGCCGTCGCCCGCGCTCTCGTCGGGCAACCGTCGATCCTGCTGGCCGACGAGCCCACGGGCAACCTCGACTCGAAGAACGGTGAGGCCGTCATGTCGCTGTTGACGGACCTGCATGGCGAAGGCGCGACGATCTGCATGGTGACCCACGATCCGCGCTACTCCGAATATGCCAATCGCAAGATTCACATGTTCGATGGCCGAATCGTCGACGAGGAGACGCTGCACCGATTGCGTGAAGAAGAAGATGCACGCATCGCCGAGCAGGCGCGCCGCGGGCGGGCGCATCCAGACGATGCGACATGAGAATTGCCCCGGCACGTGGCGTCGCGAAGCCGGACGGATTGCGGTGCTGAGTTACGTTTGAATTCAGTCGGGATCAGTCACAGTGATCAGCTTGCGCGACATCGAAAAGTCCTATCCGTACAAGGGCGGTCGAACCTTCGTCCTGCGCCAGATCAGCCTGGACATCGGTGAGGGAGATTTCGTCACAATCATGGGCCCGTCGGGCTCGGGCAAATCGACGCTGCTCGCAATTCTCGGTCTGCTCGACGGGGACTATTCGGGCGAGTACTTTTTCGACGAGCAGCCCGTTCACGAGATGAATGTCAGGCGGTGCAACGCCTTGCACAAGTCCAATGTCGGCTTCGTGTTCCAGCAGTTTCATCTGATCGATGATCTGACCGTCTACGAGAATCTCGATATCCCTCTTTCTTACCGCGATGTGCCGCGCAAGGAGCGGCAGGCGCGCGTGGCCGAGATACTCGATGAGTTTCAGATCGTCGGCAAGAAAGACCTGTATCCGCCGCAGCTTTCGGGCGGGCAACAGCAGCAGGTTGCCGTTGCCCGCGCCGTCATCGCAAAGCCGCGGGTCGTGCTCGCCGACGAGCCGACCGGCAGCCTGCACTGGTCGCAGGGCGAGCGGATCATGGACCTGCTCAAATCATTGAATGAGCGCGGCACGACAATAGTGCAGGTGACGCACGACGATCGCGTCGCTTCATACGGACAACGAGTAGTGGAATTGCATGATGGCTGGATTAGCTGAGATCGGGTCGCAGCTGGCACAGGACCTGCGTTACGCCTGGCGCTCCTTCCGGGGAAGCCCCGCGTTCGCGCTGACCGCAATCGCTACGATCGGGCTCGGCGTCGGCGTCAACACGGGCATCTTCTCTATTGTCAACGCCATCGCTTTCGGCGAGATTTCGGCCACCAATCCCGACGAGCTCGTGTCATTGCAGCAGGACGTTCAGGGCGTGCCGCGCGCGAGCAATAATTACTCTCCCTTCACGCGGCCTGAATACGAGGCGTATCGTGATCGTACCGAGACGTTGACTGGCGTCGCGGCCTATGGACGCATGTGGGACGCGACTCTCGGTGGCGACACTCCGCGCATGATCATCGCTACGCCTGTCTCCTGCAATTTCTTCGATGTGCTCGGGCGGCCGCCTCAGATCGGCGGCACCTTTTCCTCGGCTCACTGCGAGGAAGGGGCCGATGCTGCCGTTGCGGTCATCACACACGAGATGTGGATCGATCGTTTCGAGGGCGACGAGTCGGTCCTCGGCCAGACGGTCACGCTCAACGGCAGCGAATTCCAGATCATCGGCGTGGCGCCCGAAGGGTTCGTCGGCATCGATCTGGATCGGGCCTCGCTTTTCGTCCCGATAGAAGCGCGCGAGACTTTGCGCCCCGACCGGAATTTCTTCGATGACGATACGTTGTCATGGCTCAATCTCGTCGGTCGCCTCGACACGAACGTCTCGGCCGAGCAGGTCGAAGCCGAATGGAACGTGATTGCACGCCAGCTCGATGCGGAGCGACCCGAGAGAGTGACGACGGTCTCGGTAGCCCCGGCACGACGGTTGTCGGCGCCCGTGGTGAGAACGGTCGTGCTCGCCGCTGCCGCTATCGTCATGACGGCATTCGGGCTGGTGCTGCTCGTGGCCTGCACGAACGTCGCCAATCTGATGCTCGCGCGCGCCGACCTCCGGATGCGCGACACGGCGATTCGTTCATCGCTCGGTGCGACTCGCGGTCGTCTCATCCGCCAGTTCGTTTTCGAGAGCGTATTGATCGCTCTTTGCGGCGGGCTCGCCGGTTCCGTCCTCGCGCTCTGGACTATCGACGGCCTCGTGCTCGCCGCCCTGTCGGCGCTGCCGCCCGAGGCGCGAATCTTCTTCAGCATCGAGCCCGAGGCCAGCTTCGACGTGTTCCTGTTCGCAGCGGGCCTGTCCATGCTGGCCGGCATCGGATTCGGGTTGGCGCCGGCGCTGGCGGCGACGCGGACGGCGTTGCGCACGACCATCGACCAGGATTCATCGGGGGGCGGTATCCGCACGCGCGGACGTCTCCAGGGTGTGCTGGTCGGTGTGCAGGTGGCGTTCAGCATGATGCTCGTCGTCGCAACCGCACTCCTTTTGCGCGGCTTCTACGAAACGCTGAC
>JASFSD010000048.1:0-10653 GCA_050114575.1 Gammaproteobacteria bacterium
TCAAAGAGGATTGACCAGAGCTCGGTCTGAACGGCAGCGCGCCCCAGCTGCGACACGCGGCGCCCGCGGCGTGCCGGCATGTGCTTACTGGCAACGAGCAGCGCGACGATACGGTCGAGCGATACGGGCCGCCGCGTATCCCCGACTTCGCCTTCCAGACGAATGACGAGGCTGCGCAGGAGACGCACCGCCGCTTCGCCTCGCTCGGCATACCGTCCGAGCCAGAACAGATTGTCCGCCGCACGTGAAGGCAGATCGCGGCCGGAACGCCTCAGCCTTCCTTCGCGCTGTCTCTCGGCCAGCAGGCTGAAACTGTCCACGGGCTCGTCAGAAAGCACCCAGGTATCTTTGCTGAGCTCGCTTTCGGCATACGAGCGGCTGGAGTCGCGAACGACGCGCGTCAGACCGCCGGGCATGACCTGGTAACCGTTCGCCGTGGCCGCCACGTAGAAGCGTACGACGACCTGAGCGGCCTGGATGGCATCGTCACGACCGACCACGGGGCTCGACGAGGCATTGAGCGGTTCCTGGCCGATGAAGTCGTGGCCCTCCTGGCGAATCTTCGCTGCGAGTGTTTCACGATCGAGAGTCGACTCGTCAGATTCGACCTGACCATCTCTGCCGGCCAGCAGCAGGCTGCGCGTCGTCGAAATACGCCGGATGATCAGCCGATCGAGATTCTCGAGCACGTAGTCGCGCTCCTGCTCCTGGCCGCACCACCACGTGGCCACGCTCGGCAGCAGCAGATCCTCACTGAAGTAGTAACGGCTCAGATTGCCGAGAAAGCTCAGGAAGGCGTCGCTCTCGACGAGCCCGGAACCCAGCGAGTTCGCGATCGTCACGGAACCCGAGCGCGCCGCCTGCAGCAGCCCGGGTATCCCGATCAGCGAATCCGTGCGCAACTCCAGCGGGTCGCACATTTCCGACCGAATCGTGCGCAGGATGAGATCGACGGGCTTGAGGCCTGCAACCGTCTTGACGAATACGCGGTCGTCGCGGACCGTCAGATCCGACCCTTCGACGACGTTATAGCCGAGGTAGCGCGCGAGATAAGCCTGCTCGAAATACGTGCGCTTCGCCGGCCCGCGGGTCAGATACACAGCGACCGGATCGTCGCGGTTCGACTGGCTCAGGAACTGATCGCTGAAAGCTCTGAAAAAGCTCGCCTGACGGCGCACGTTCTGATTCGCAAAAAGCTCCGGCAGGCAGCGCGAGGTCACGACCCGGTTCTCGAGCGCGAACCCGGCTCCGGACGGCGCTTCGCTGCGATCGCTGAGGACCCACCAGCGGCCGTCGGGCGATCGTGCGACATCGAAGGCGGCAAACAGCAGGTGCGAATCGTTCTTCGCGTTGATCCCTACGCAGGGACGCAGAAACTGGCGATTACCGAAAACGATACTCGGCGGCAGGACTCGATCGGCAAGCACGCGTTGCGGCCCGTACAGATCGACGAGCAACCGGTTGAGCAGCCGGGCACGCTGTATGAGGCCCGCCTCGAGCGTCTGCCACTCCGACGACGAGATCACCATGGGCAGCATGTCGAGATGCCACGGCCTGACGTGGCTGCCCTTTTCGTCGGTCGCAAGGAACGTCACCCCGTTCTGGCGGATCAGGCGCTCGGCCATCTCGCGCGTTTCCTTGCGCTCGTCGGAGGTCATCCGGGCGAAGCTGTCGAGAACCGGCTGCCAGGGAGGACGGATCGTGCCATCGGCGCCCAGCAGCTCGTCGAAGCTTCCGGCCGACGGCGCGTACGACGCGAGCAGTGTCGCAAGCTCCGAGGCGGGATCGAATACGTCGCTGGGCGTGCTCATCGGCCTATGCTAGCCACTGTTCGGAGCAAATGAACAGCCATGTAACGTCGATTGTGTCTCAGTGCGACCAACGCAGATCGAGCGTCAGCGGAAACTCGGGTTGCGCGAGCGGCCTCGGCGGCGACGCTTCGCCCGGCGTGTGCCCGGTGGAAAAGAAACGTGCCAGCCGGCGGCTCTCTGCCTCGTAGCTGTTCACCGGGAACACTTCGAAGTTTCTTCCGCCGGGATGCGCGACATGATAGGTGCAACCCGCCACGGCGCGGCCTGACCAGCTGTCATAGAGATCGAACACGAGCGGCGCATCGACGGGGATCTTCGGATGCAGGGCCGAGGCCGGTTGCCAGGCTCTGAAGCGAACACCGGCAACGAATTCGTCAGCGCGCTCGGTCCGGGTGAGCGGCACCCTGAACCCGTTGCAGCCGAGCTCGTAGCGGTCGCCATTCAGGCCGCGAACCACCACCTGCAACCGTTCTACCGACGAATCCACATAGCGCACAGTGCCCCCGGTCGCGCCCTGCTCACCGAGCACGTGCCAGGGCTCGAGCGCCTGTCGCAGCACAATCTCGATTCCCTCGAACTCGACGCCGCCATAACGAGGGAAGCGGAATTCGTAATGCGGCGCGAACCAATCGGCTTCGAGAGCATAACCGTGGGCACGCATATCCGAGATCACGTCTTTGAAATCCTGCCAGACGAAGTGCGGCAGCATGAAACGGTCATGCAGGCGTGTTCCCCAGCGTACGAGTCGCCCGCTGTACGGCTCTCGCCAGAAGCGCGCAACGAGGGCCAGCAGCAGCTGTTGCTGTACCAGGCTCATCCTGGGATGGGGCGGCATCTCGAACGCACGAAACTCGACCAGACCGAGGCGCCCGGTGGGACCATCGGGCGAGTAGAGCTTGTCGATACAGACCTCGGCGCGGTGCGTGTTACCGCTGACATCGATCAGAAGATTGCGGAACAATCGATCGACGAGCCAGGGTTCGGTGGCCTCCTCGCCGGACCGAAGCTGTGCCAGGGCCAGCTCGAGCTCGTAAATCGAGTCGTGCCGCGCCTCGTCGATGCGCGGTGCCTGGCTCGTCGGGCCGATGAAGAGCCCCGAGAACAGATACGACAGCGACGGGTGCTGCTGCCAGTAGGTCAGCAGACTGCCGAGCAGATCGGGACGACGCAGGAACGGGCTGTCGACCGGTTTGCGGCCACCGAGCACGACATGGTTGCCGCCGCCCGTGCCCGTATGGCGACCATCGAGCATGAATTTTTCAGTACCGAGGCGGCACTGATGCGCATCGTCGTAGAGACCCTCGGTGATCGCGATCATCTCGTCCCAGCTCTGAGCAGGCTGGACGTTGACCTCGATCACGCCCGGATCCGGCGTGACCCTCAGGACATTCAGGCGCGGATCCGACGGCGGCTCATACCCCTCGAGCCGGACCGGCAGAGAGAGCTCCGCCGACGCGTCTTCGATCGCAGCGACGAGGTCGAGGTAATCCTCGACCTCCGCAACGGGCGGCATGAAAATGTAGATCTGCCCGCCGCGCGGCTCGACCGCGAGCGCCGAACGCGCGATACCGCGGCTGTCGACGTCAGTCGATTGGCCGATGATGGTCTGGACGGTCCCGCCTGCGATCTGCTGACGCAGGTACGGCTGCCTCTGCGGATCGGCCGCAGGGAGCTCGGGTCGCTCTGCCGTCGGGTCGGCGGGAATGACGTAAGGATAATCAGTCGGCTCGATATGCGGCAGCGAGTCCAGCGGCAAGCGATAACCTACAGGTGAGTCGCCAGGAACGAGAAACAGCTTCTTCGCGCGCGTCGACCACCCCTCGCTGACCCAGCGTCTCGATCCGTCCTTGGCGTTCCATCGCTGCAGCGGCAGCACGAACCCCGCGGGCTGATCGAGACCGCGCTCGAAGACACGGGCGAGCCGGGCGCGGGCCATCGGGTCCTTGAGCTGGTTGTTGCCGGGCTCGAGATTCTCGGGAAGCTTGCGTTCCTGCTCGATAAAGTGCCACGGATCCTCGTAGGCCAGGGCGACGTTGTCGGGGTCTACATCGACCCGTTTCGCAATGCCCCGCAGCAACCTTTCGGCGTTATCAGGTGTTGCCTCCTCACTCGGGTCCTCACTCGCGACACGCGCTGCATCGGACCATAGCGGCGCGCCGTCGCGGCGCCAGTACAGACTGTAGGCCCAGCGCGGCAGCTGCTCGCCTGGATACCACTTGCCCTGACCGAAGTGAATCATCCCGTTGGGCGCGAACCGGTCACGCAGACGCATGATCAGGCTCGCCGCGTAGCGCCGTTTCGTTGGGCCCGTCGCCGCCGTGTTCCATTCAGCGGCATCGACGTTCTCGGTCGCAACGAAAGTCGGCTCACCGCCCATCGTGAGCCGCACATCACCTGCCTTAAGCTCAGCATCGATGCTCTGACCGAGTGCGTCGATGGCCTCCCATTGCGCGTCGGAATAGGGCTTCGTCACGCGTGGCGATTCCGCGATCCGCGTGACCTTCATGGCGTGACTGAACTCGGTCTCGCAGTTTTCGACAGCACCCGTAATCGGCGCAGCCGTCAACGGGCTCGGCGCACAAGCCAGCGGAATATGCCCCTCGCCCGCCAGGAGCCCCGAGGTCGGATCGAGCCCGACCCATCCCGCGCCGGGGATGAAAGCCTCGGCCCAGGCATGCAGGTCGGTGAAGTCGACGTCGGTACCAGTCGGGCCCTCGAGTGCCTTGACGTCGGGTTTGAGCTGGATCAGGTAACCCGACGTGAAACGGGCCGCGATCCCGAGATGCCGAAGCGCCTCTACGAGAAGCCAACCCGTGTCGCGACACGAGCCCGATCCCAGTGAAAGCGTCTCTTCGGGCGACTGCACACCTGGCTCGAGGCGCACGAGGTAGGCGATATCGCGCTCGAGCTGCGCGTTGAGCTCGACGAGAAAGTCGACGGTCCGCTGCTCTTTTCTGTTGCGAAACGGCTTGAGCCACTCGTCGAGCAAAGGCGTCATCGGCTCGGTCTTGAGAAACGGCTCGAGATCATGCTTGAGCAATGGCTCGTATCGGAACGGAAGCTCTTCGGCACTCTCCTCGACGAAAAAGTCGAACGGATTGTAGACCGCCATGTCGGCGACGAGATCGACTTCGACGTGAAAGTGCTCGGTCGGCTCCGGATAGACCACGCGTGCGAGGAAGTTACCGTGCGGATCCTGCTGCCAGTTCAGGAAATAGCCCTCGGGCTCGATCTTGAGCGCGTAGCTCAAGACGGGTGTGCGGCTGTGCGGGGCCGGACGCAGGCGGATGATCTGCGGCCCCATCTGGACACGGCGGTCGTAGTTGTAGAGCGTCTTGTGATTGAGGGCGACGTGCAGAGTCATGTTGTCTGGAGCGGTCTCGGAAAAATCGGCGGCGCGGAGCGCCGGGCGGGCAGAAAATTCAGCGTTGTTGTTTGAATCGAGTATAGCCCAATGCATCGGTTCCACAACGAGCGCCGGCGGCGGCACGCAACCATGCCTTGAAAGCGGCGGGCACGCTCCATAAAGTGGCGCCCCTTGTTGCGGCTGAAGCGAACCTGCCCCTGACACCACGACCATGACCGACCCGCTGCGCTATGACGACGACCGAATCTCTGATTGAACCCGAGCGACGCACGCCGATCTGGGGTGATTACGAGGTCGTCGTTCTCGGCGGCGGACCCGCCGGCATTACGGCCGCGCTCGCAGCCGGGCGCAGTGGCCGCAGGACGATTCTGATCGAGGGTTACGGCTTTCTCGGCGGCGCCGGAACGGCGGCTGGCCTGTCCACGTTCTGCGGCCTGCATGCGGCCGTCTTCGGCGAGCACGAGCAGGTCGTGCACGGCCTGTGCGACGACATTCTCGAGCGGCTTGAAGCGATGGACGGGCTGAACGACCCGCACCTGAGTGTCCAGAACCGGATCCTGGCCCAGGCCTACGATATTTCGGCCTACAAGATTGCTGCCGACGAGCTGCTCGGTGCAGCGGGTGTCGAGATCCTGTTCCATGCATACGGGGTCGGTTGTGCAATGGCCAGTGAAGATCGGATCGACGCCTTGTTCGTCGAAACCAAGTCCGGCCGCTTCGCAATCCGAGGGCAGATTTTTGTCGATGCCTCCGGCGACGGCGATCTCGCGGCGTGGTCGGGCGTTCCGTTCGAAACGGGCGACGGGGCCGGCAATATGCTGTATCCGACGACCATGTTTCGCATCAACGGCGTCGACCACGTCGAGGCCGGGGACGCGTGGAAGCTCATCCCCGAGCTGATGGAGCAAGCGGAGGCGGAAGGTCGGCGCTTTCCCCGCAAGAAGCCCATCGTCCGCCCGCAGCGAAATCCCATCGAGTGGCGCGCCAACCTGACGCAGATCAAGAATCCCGACGGCCGCGCCGTCAGCGGAATCGATGCCCGCGAGTTCAGCTACGGCGAGATCGAGGGACGCAGGCAGTGCTGGGATGTGTTCTCGTTCATCAAAGAGGTTACGCCCGGATTCGACGATGCCTACATCGTCGAGATCGCGCCGCAGATCGGCATTCGCGAAACCCGCCGGATCGTCGGTGAGTATCAACTGAGCCAGGACGACATTCTCGAGTGTCGAAATTTCGACGATACGATCGGCGTCAATGGCTGGCCCGTGGAGGCGCATGTCGCCGGCGATGTGAATTTCCTGTTTGCGGATTGGGAATCGCGCGGGTTCAATCAGATTCCATATCGCATCCTGGTGCCGCAGAAGATCGAGAACCTTCTCGTTGCCGGGCGCTGCGCGTCGATGACGCATGAAGGCCAGTCTTCGGCCCGCGTCACCGGCTCGTGCTTCATCATGGGCCAGGCTGCAGGCGCCGCCGCCGATCTCGTGCTCGGCGACACCACGACGCCCCGCGGGCTCGACGTCGCGAAGCTGCAGGCGCGCCTCGAGACCGATGGAGTTTATCTAGGGCGCGACCGCTAGGTCGCGAGCACTAGGGCGCGACCGCTAGGTCGCGAGCACTAGGGCGCGACCGCTAGGTCGCGAGCACTAGGGCGCGACCTCCAAACAGGGTTCGAGTCGACTTTCGCTCCGCAAGTCAGCACGGAGTGATAGGATCCGACTGTCGTGTGGAGAGTCGGCTTGTGAATATTCTCGAATCGAGCGGCCTTGGCCTGGTTGGCCTTGCGCTTCTGTCCGTGCAAGCGTTTTCCCAGACGCCGGAGCAACTCAGCACCGAGGACAGGGGCGAGATTCAGGCGCTGTCGGCGAGCTACGCCGAGGCGCTGAGCGCATGCCGTGCCGAAGACTATGCGGCACTCTTCGTCCCCGGCAGCGGCTACTTCGCAAGCGGATTTCGCGGGCACATATCCGGCCAGGCAAATCTCATTGAGCTGGTTCGCAGCGAGCGCCACTGCCTTGCCCCGGATGGGCCGGCGGCGGCGCGTCCTGGTGGGCGCAGCGGGCCGACCGTCGAGATCGAGATCGACGGCGGTCACATATTCGGCGTCGCGGACCTCGGCACGGCGGAGTATCAAGACGAGTACACGAGAACCACGGCGGGCTGGCGGTTCGCGTCGCGCACGGTGATCGTTGCCAACGAGAAGGCGGCAGGCCTCGACGCGGCCGGTCTTCTCGCGATCCATCGACTGGGTGGGCGCGAGCTCGGCAGCCTCTACGAGACCGACGAGAACGGCGTGAAGCGACTGCTGACTTCCGGCGTCAGGGTCAGCATCGAGGGCGAAACCGTAGCCGGTCGAGCGTTCCTGAACGATGGCGCTTACCGGGACGAAGTCTACGAGCTGGTCGCTCCGGGCGAGTGGCGCATCGAGTCGAGCGCCTACATGCCGCCTGGCCGATAGTCGACGCGCCGCCTTGACCTCGAAGAAACAAAAGCTGCGCAGCGTGCTCGCACCCGGAACCCCACAGTGGGTCGGCCGGCGCGCACAGTGGAAGGCACTCGGCATTTCCGACGAGGACATGGAAAAGCCGAAGATCGCGATCATCAATTCCTCGAGCGAGCTCTCCAGCTGCTTCAGCCATCTCGACGGCATCGCCGATGTGGTCAAGGATGCGATTCGGGAGGCGGGCGGCCTGCCGTTCGAGGTCAGGACTGCGGCGCCGAGTGACTTCGTCACGAGCGCAGGGCGCCGCGGCGCCTACATTCTGCCGAGCCGAGATCTGATCGCGGCCGATATCGAGGTGCAGGTCGAGGGCGCCATGCTCGATGGCATGGTCGCGCTCTCGTCCTGTGACAAGACCACTCCGGGCCAGCTCATGGCTGCGGGCAGGCTGGATATTCCGACGATTGCCGTGATCTGCGGCTACCAGGCGAGCGGGGAGTTTCGCGGCGAGCACGTCGACATCGAGGACGTGTTTCTGAAATCCGGCTATCTCGCCTCGGGCCGGATAACGCTCGACGAGCTCGGCCAGATGGCCGATGTCGCCGTGCAGAGCCCCGGTGTCTGCGCCGGCATGGGCACGGCCAACTCGATGCACTCGGTCTGTGAAGCCCTCGGCATGGCGCTGCCCGGCTCGGCACCGGTCGCGGCGATGAGCCCCAGGATGCTCGAACAGGCGAAAGCGGCTGGTGCACGCATAGTCGAAATGGTCTGGGACGACCGCAAGCCGCGCGAGATCATCACAGCCGGCGCAATCAGGAACGCCGTCGCGCTGGTCCTGGCCGTGTCCGGATCCATCAACTGCGTCAAGCATCTTGCGGCGATTGCGAGCGAGGCCGGGCTCGACGTCGACGTCCACCAGCTCTTTGCGGATCTGGCCGATCGGGTGCCGCTCCTGACGGCAATCCGCCCGAACGGCGAGCAGCTGATCGAGGACTTCGACCGGGCCGGTGGTGCCCGCGCCATCCTCAAGCGCCTCGAAAGCCTGCTCGATCTCGATGCGCTGACGGTCACTGGACAGACGATGCGCGAAGTGCTGGCTTCCGTCGTCGTCACCGACGAAAGCGTCATCCGGACCGTCGAGAATCCGCTCTCGACGCGGCCGTCGATCAACATCGTTCGCGGCAGTCTGCTGCCGGGTGGCGGTATCGTCAGGCTCGGCGGCGTCGGCGAGCGCAAGATGACTTTCAAGGGCACGGCCAACATCTATCACTCGCGCGATGAAGCCCTGGATGCCATCAAGGCCGGGGAGGTGAAGCCCGGGCAGGTGCTCGTGCTGCGCGGGCTCGGCGTCATCGGCGGCCCGGGCATGGCGCTGACCTCGGCCGTCGTCTTTGCGCTCGACGGTGCGGGACTCATCAACGAAGTTGCCGTCATCACCGAGGGCCAGTTGTCCGGCCTCGTCAACGACGGCCTGGTCGTCGGCGAAGCCTCGCCCGAGGCGGCAGCCGGCGGGCCGCTGGCCCTGCTCGCGAACGGCGACGTCATTTCGATCGACGTCACGAAGAAGACCGTCGATCTCGAGGTGAACGAAGCCGAGCTCGAGGAACGCCGCAAACACCTGCAGTCTTTCGGCGCCCAGAACCAGACCGGCTGGCTCGGCGTCTATCAGCGCACCGTGTCACCCGTCCACGAAGGCGCCGTCCTGGCGAAGAAGTAGCAAGGAGACTCAAGAAAAGAGGGGTCAGAGCCCTTTTTCTGAAAATCCGATTCAGGTTGAAGGCGGGGCAGGCTAAAAAGGGCTCTGACCCCTTTTTTCTCCAAATCTTCTGGATCTATTCAACCCGAATCGGATTCTTCGAGCTCGAGCAGGTCGCCCGGCGTGCAGTCGAGCGCCTCGCAGAGTGCAACGAGCGTAGAGAACCGGATCGCTCTGGCTTTGCCCGTCTTCAGAATCGACAGGTTGGCGAGCGTTATGCCGACCTTCTCCGACAGCTCGGTCAGCTTCATCTTGCGCTGAACGAGAAGCAGATCCAGGTTGACCTTGATCGACGCCGTCATCAGACCGTCAACCTCTGCTCTTCCTTGAGCTCGGCCGCCTCGCGGATGACGCCGGCCAGCACCAGCGCACCGAGCCCGATCAGCATGCCGATCGGATTCAGCTCGAAGGCCGGGTAGAGCCGAATTGCGTCGGTAGTGAATGAAATCTCGTCTACGACGGCGCCCCATGCAAAGTACTGCACCAGCGGCGACGCCAGATACGCGCCGATGACTGTGATCCCAACTCGCCTGAGGCGACTCACGTTATCGCCGGCGAATGCCTCGCCCTCGCTCAGGCGAACGAAAATGTTGCGCAGCTGCAGAACGACATAGAGCACGATGACGGAGGAAACGAGGTTGGACGCCGCAAACACGAGCCAGGCAAGACGATTGGAGCTGTCGATATCGAGCGGACTCCTGCCGGTGATCACGGCGTCACGCAAACCGGCGGCTTCCACCGAAGGCAACTCGTCGACGTCTATTCGAAAGCCCGAATAAACCGAAACATCGATTCCCCACTCCGGCTGACCCAACTGAGACATCGTCATCGCGACGAAGAAGGGCATCCAGGAGATGACGGCGAAGAACGCGAACGCGTGCAGGAAGCTCAGCACGATTCGAACGCCGCGAGCCAGGCGGTAGCGCCCGCCCGCATCACCGGTTACCGAGACGGGAAGGTAGAACCGAGGCAGATAGACCCTGCGGATAAACCAGAACAGTAAGCCCGCATAGAGCAGAGCCGCGGTCGCCAGAATGATTGCCATCTCGTTCTCCCTAATTCAGGTGCTGCGCAATGTCGGCTGACCGCGGCACCGGGAGGCTCCCGCGCTTCCGCCGCCGCTTGCCGAGCTGACGACAACCCTAACGCAATTATTATTGTTTATCAATAAATTTTATCTGTTTTTCAATTATTCTATTTCTCTTACCAATAAGGGAGAGAACGACCACCGGGGACCGCTCCGGTACCGGATCAACCCGCGGCGAGGTTTGGGTATGAT
>JASFSD010000049.1:0-10574 GCA_050114575.1 Gammaproteobacteria bacterium
GGAAGCCACCGGGCTACCCGCTACGACACAGAGCAACGGCCTGATCGATGGTCTGAAGCACGTCAACGCCAAACGCGTGGCACTCGCGACAGCCTACACGGACACGGTCACCGACCGTCTGAAGATCTTTCTCGAAGAGCAGGGCTTCACTGTCGTCGGCGCCCGCGGCCTCGGCTTTACGCAGGTTCCGGAAGGCGCCAACACACAGCCTATCCTTCACGAGCTCGGTGTGTCGGCGCATGCGAGCTCGACTCGGCCTGATGCTCTCGTGATGTCCTGCGGGGCACTCAGAACGCTGGACGTGATCGTGCCGCTGGAAACCGACATCGGCGTGCCGGTCGTATCGTCGACACCGCACGGCCTCTGGCACTGCGCGCGAATGCTCGGTATCGACGCACGAATCGAAGGGTTCGGCGCGGTCATGGCCACCTGATCACTTCACTCTGTGCGGGCGACACTTTGCGCCATACTGGCGCGAATCGTTTCCGCTGACACATGACTTTAGAAACTACTCGAAGTCGATTCAGGCCGACTCCGGGAGCAGCGGACGCTGGCTAATCCCGTCGCGCCGCAGCCGCAGCCTGCAATTCCTGCAGCAACGCGATCGTTGCCGGCTTGCTGAACGGCGCCCGCGCCCCGGTCAGCACGCCTTCCGCCCAGTCGATGGGTGTGCGGCCTTCATTGTCGACTACATCCAGCCGAGCACCGTTCTCTGCCAGGTACGAGATGATGTCGTTGGATCCCCGATTGGCGGCGCCGTGAATCGCGCGCAGGCCCATCGAATTGACTGCATTGATATCGTTCCCGAGGGCATGCGTGAGCTTCACGGTTTCCAGAAGGGCATCGGCTCCCTCATCGAAAGTCTCGGAGAATGCCCAGGTCACACCTGCGGCAACCATCAAGGGCGTCGTGCCTTCATAAGTCGAAATATTGGGATCTGCTCCATGCTCGAGCAACAGGCGCAATACGCGCAGATCACCGGCAAGCGCGGCGCGAAGGAAAGGGGTCTGCCCCGTCATGTCTACCCAACCATTGGAACCCGTGCCGGCGATGAAGCGCCGTTCAGGTGGAAACTCTCTGGTACGTGAATTCGGATCTGCTCCCCCGTCCAGCAAAGACTCTATCAACGCGTAGGCACCTTCTCTGTCCACACGATTCGTCGTCTCCGTTACCGAGAACTCCAGATTGCGGATATCGACGGCTGCCCAGAGCGGAGTCTGCCCATACCAGTCCTGGGCATTGACGTTTGCACCGGCCTCGACCAGATACTGCGCAATCTTCAGGTGATCGCTCTGCCCGGTGCGATTTACGTTCACGATGCTGTGATTGATGATCGCGTTGATCAGCGGCGTGATCCCGTTGGCATCCGCGATTTCGGTGTCTGCGCCGGCCTCGACCAGCAGGCGTGTGAGCGCCAGATTGCCCTGGCGGGTTGCGAACAGCAGCGGCGTCTTCGCCCCCGCGATCGGTTGGCGTGCACCCCGATCGGGCCATCCCATCCGGTTGATGCCCACACCTTTCGACGTTCCGACCGGCACTTCGGCCGGCAGGATGAACCTCATCTCCTCGCCCGCCCGGCTTTGTGCATTGACATCGGCACCGGCCGCCAGGAGACGCTGCACCAGGTCTGAATACTCCCCTCGCACCGCCAGCATCAGCGGCGTCTGCCCATAGGCTAGATCGCGTGAATCGACCTCGGCGCCCAGCGTCAGCAATGCCTCTGCCACATCGCGAGCACCAAGCCGCAGCGCCTGGACCAGTGGCGGCTCGCCGCTCGCATCCGTCGCCTCGATGTCGGCATCGGCAGCCGCGAGCTTTCGCAGCATGTCAACATGACGGTACTGCACGGCAACATGAATCGGGGTTTGCCCATACCGGTTCGCGCCGTTCACATCGGCGCCCGCGGCAAGCAGCACATCGACCAGCTCCTGGTCGTTGACGCGTACGGCCCAGTGCAAAGCCGGTGTTCCGTCCGCACCCCGGCCGTTGACATCCAGACCTTGCTGCAACAAGGCCACAACGGCCTGACTGTCACCCAGTCGGGCCGCGTCTGCCACGGGCGAGCTCTGCACCTCTTCCGGCTTCGGGACCGAGATAATCTGACTGACTGCCGACCCGCTGAGCAGGAGAGCCAAGATCATCAACGAAGCGCTGCATAACCCGCCGATGCAGGATGTAATCGGTCGCCTCCACGATCTCACGACAGAGCCGCTCCCGCTCTCAAACAGGCACCGTGCCGGTGCTGTCCGCAAATTGGTCGACCGGCACATCGAGCTTGTCGAGCATCGTGACCAGGAGGTTCGAAATCGGCGTGCCGCCTGCCACTCGTATGTGCATCCCGCCTTCTATCCTGCCGGATGCGCCGCCTGCGAGCACGGCCGGCAGTTTGCTGTGGTCGTGATTCTGCGAGTCTCCCATGCCACTGCCGTAGAGCACGAGGGAATGATCGAGCAGAGAGCCGTCGCCGTCCGGTGTAGCATCGAGCCTTGCGACGAAGTACCCCATGATGTTGCGCAGGTGATATTCGTTCAGTACCGCGAGACGAGCGATGTTTTCTGGTATTTCCTGATGATGCGAGCAATTGTGGAATGGCTCGTCCACACCGCTCTCGAGATACACGCGATTACTGAGTTCCCGCGCGACCATCAAGGTAGAGACCCGGGTCAGGTCGGCCTGCCAAGCAAGCGCCATCAAATCCAACATGATCCGCGCATGATCCCCGAAATCATCGGGAACACCGGCAGGTCGCTCCGGCAGGGCCAGGTCCGCGGGTAAGGAGTCCGCCTCCAGATTGAGACGCCGCTCCACTTCCCGGACATCGTTGAGGTACTGGTCCATCCGGATCCGGTCCGCGGAAGGAAGCGCACGCTGCAGCGACGAGAGTTCCTGGCGCACGACGTCCAGGATGGTCGCTGTTTGCGCCCTGCGCGCAGCCTGCTCTTCCGGCGAACTGCCGTCCCCGAACAGCCGCTCGAAAACTACTCGCGGATTGACCTGCATGGGCATCGGATTGTTCGGAGTTCGGTAGGAAATCGAGGCACGCTCTTCGAGCGCCAGCTCGAGTGACGGCAGCTTCGTATCCTGGCCAATGTAATCCGCAGCCAGTTGATCCATCGATGTCGGCGACGGGCCTGTCCCGGGCGAAACGCAGGTCAACCAGCACCGGGATGATCGGTTGTGATGCCCGCCGGCCGAGGGGTCTCCTTCATATGCAATCGGCAAATCCATACCGCTGATGATATTGATGCGATCGCGGTACGGCTCGAGCGCCTTCAGCGTCGGACTGAACTCGAAATCCTTGCCGACGCTCGACGGCGCCCAGCTCTTCTGCACTGCCCCGTGCGGAATGTAAATGCAACCGAGCCGTGACCGCGGCGTCCCCGATTGTGCACGCGCGACACCAGCAGGGAGCATGGACTCGAGCAGCGGCAATGCCAGCGTAACGCCGGCTCCCCGAATGAGCTTTCGACGAGACAGATGCTTTTTGGTCAGATAGTTCATAAGCCGCCGTGGGGCAATCTACTCGCCCGTTTCCTCCAGCTTGATGCGTTGCTGAAAAGGATCGCTCATCACGACCGCCTCGACCAACGCAGCCATCGTAAAGCCCCCAGAAGCTGCCTGCCGAGTAATACGCCGCACCGCAGGCCCGTCGTAGGGCATGAGCTCCCTTCCCAGAGCGTACATCAGCAAGCGCTCGCTAATCGATGCCATGAAGGCATCCGGCCGGGCCAGCAGGGCGTCACGCAGGGTTGCGGGACTATCGATAGAGGTACCGTCGACCATCGTCGTCGCCGTGTCGATCGGCAAGCCATTGTCCAGCGACCGCCAGCGACCGATCAGGTCGAAGTTCTCCAATGCGAAGCCGATGGGGTCCATGATCTGGTGACAGGCCGCGCATTCGGGATTCGCACGATGCAGTTCCATTCTCTGCCGCAAGGTGTCTGCCGGCGCATCCCGACCGGGCGCCTCTGCCTCGAGATTCGTCTCGACGCCTGGCGGCGGACTCGGCACGTGGGCCGCGAGTATGTTCTCGACAATCCATGTGCCTCGCACCACCGGCGAGGTCCGGTTCGCGGCCGACGTCGTAGTCAGCAGACTCCCCTGCCCCAGGATTCCGCGACGCGGGCTGCCCTCGGGCAGCTCGACCTTGCGCATGTACTCGCCCCACACGCTGTCTATTCCGTAGTGCGCCGCGAGGCGTTCGTTCAAGTAGGTGTAGTCCGAGTCGAGAAGGCCGAGGAGATTTCTGTCTTCGCGCACCAGACTCTGGAACAAGAGCATGGTCTCCCGCCGCATGGCTTCCCGCAAGGCCGAATCGAACGCCGGATCTTGCGGTGCCGCTTCCTCCAACCCGCGCAGTTTCAGCCACTGTCCGACGAAGTTCTCGACCAGGGCCTCCGCGCGTGGGTCCGCCAGCATGCGCTTCACTTCCCGCGCCAACACATCCGGCTCACTCAGCGTTCCCGTGGCCGCCAATTCCAGCAGTGGCTCATCCGGGATGCTGCTCCAGATGAAAAATGACAGCCTGGACGCCAGCTCCAGATCGCTGATCCGGTATACCTCACCGGCCGACAGACCCTCGGGCTCTTCCTCGAAGCGATACAGGAACTTTGGATCCACCAACAACCAGGTCAGTGCGCCTTCGATGCCGCTCTCGAAATCGCCACCCTCCGCATTGCGGCTCGTCTCGTAGAAACGCATCAGGGTGTCCACTTCCGGATCGGCCGCTGCGATCGGGCGTCGATAGGCACGAGTGGCGAGGTGACTCAATATCTGCCGGGCACAGGTCAGTTCCGTATCGGACTGTTCGGGCCGGCAGACGAAGATCGCCCTTCGACTGGGTGTGTCCCCGGGTCCAGTGACATTATAAGGCCCATCGATCTCGAGGCCCTGGACGCTGCCGGCAGACCCGCTTGCATCAGCGAGATAAACTTCGCCGGCGCCCACGCACTGGCGCTGGTCGAGCATGGCCAGCGAGACTGTGTGAGTGCCCGCCGGTACCTGGAGCCGAAAGTGCTCGGGGTCCTCCACCGGCACGGGGGCACCATTGAACATGACTTCGAGTTCCGGCCCGCCACACCAGACCATCCGCCCGGCATCGTTGTCCCGACCTGCGATCGGGATATTGGCTGCAACGTTGAACACGTACTCCGCGTCGACTGGAAAGTAATGCTCGACCTTTATGCCGCCGCGCGTGCCGAGCGGCAGACCCTCAACATAGGCCTGCTGGGACCTTCCGCCGCCCGACCGATACTCGACCTGGGTAGGCGCCATGCCCACATCGCCAACCGCCTGCCGGCTGACCTGCATCGCGACCGCGAGGTACCCTTCGAGCAGGGTCGGCGACATGCTGAGCGCCTCGGCGATGTTGTCGAACCCGCCGGCCGTGGCGTCTGCCGGTAGAGTGCGGACGAGATCGTCGGCATCGAAAGCCAGCAGGTCCTGCACCGCATTCCTGTACTCGGTGCGATTGAGGCGCGCGACGGGTTCCGCGCCGGGATTCGGCGACTCATCCCAGGCCAGATCGAGCCCATTCCCCAGCCATAGCGCCAGGCCATCGAGATCCGCTCGCGCCGGGCGCGGTTCGCCCTGGGGTGGCATCAAGCCTGAACGAAGCTTGCGTATCGCTTCCTCCCAGATCGCCGCGTCGTGACCGACGTCTTCCAGGGACAGCGAGTCGAAAGACACATTCCCCGCGTAATCCGTGGAGTTGTGGCACTCCATGCAGTATCGCTCGAGGAGTTCCCATTCCTGGTCACTGCTGGTCGCCCAGGCACCGAGCGATTCATACGCGAATTCTCGGTCAGGACTGCAGCCGACCAACACGGAAAGTGCTGCCGGCAGGATCAAAGCCTTTCTGCTGATGACATCACCTCGGGCTTGAGAATACGTGCATCATAGCGTGGTCGCCTTCGCGCCGCCCAGGGAGCTGGCTTCAATCGCGCAGGGTGTCTGGCTGCTGTAGCGGCTAGCCCGAATCGCTAAGGCAGACCGTTGGATCCGTTCGCAGCACACGGCGCGCCGGCGCCAACGACGCCGCGAGCCCGATCGCGACCATCAGCAGGATCGCGCCGGGGAGAACTCCGGGCACGTCGAGCCCGCCGATGATCTGCGGCGGCACGTAGCTCTGGATAAGCAGCGCAATCGCGAAACCGATTCCCGCCCCTAGCGTCAACTGGCGCAAAGCGCTCCGAAAAACACCATGCAACAGGGTCTGCGCCCCGGCCCCAAGAGCGATTCGAATCGCGATTTCCCGGCGGCGCTGATTGACCGTAAACGACATCAGCGCATAGGTGCCCGCCGCGGCAAGCGCGAGCACGGATAAGCTCACTACCGCAATTGCCGTTCCGCCCATGTAATTGCCAACAGCTTGACTGTCGTAGATGTCCTGAAGTGTGTGCGCGCCCACGACTCTGAGCGCAGGATCGACGTTGGCCGCGATATTACCGATCGCCTCGCGGAACTGGCCATCGGTGACGTCGGACCGGAATCCGATGCTGACCGTAGAGAGATCACCGAGATCGGCCGGGTGAAACACAGACCCCCGGTAGGGATGTGCCGGCCGATCTGCAACCACCCCGACAATTTCGAACCAGGCTTCTGCCTGATTCGGGCTCCGACCCGTGCGGTCAGCACCGGAAGCATAGGTCAATCTGCGGCCGAGCGGGTTGAGACCGGGAAATACGGTTTCGGCGAATGTGGCGTTGACGAGAACGGACCGGGACTGCGACGAATATTCTGGCGGCTCGAACTCCCTTCCGGTCAGCAGCTCGAAATCAAACGCGTCGAGATAGCGATCGTCTATACGAACCGATCGGGCCTGCAGCGCGCCGACTGTGACGCTGTCACCGATTTCAAGCGCCTGCTCCGCATCCTCGCGCTCGACTCGCACGCGCCGCGATTGACCCTCACCCGGCACTGCCGACGCCGCAGTCACGGGTGAAAGCACCCTGGAATCTGCCTCGAGCCGACGGATGAACGCCTCGCGAGCCGAGTCGTTGCGAACCTTCACGTCGTCATCGAGCCCTACCGACGAATGGTTACCATCGAACGATAGCTGTGCTGTCATGTACCTCTCGGCAGCGAACCCCGGCCCGAGCACATGCGAGCGCAGCACGCCCCAGCCCAACTCCACTGCGCTCGGCAGCGCCGCAAATGGAAAAGCAACCTGGGCAATGATCAGCAGGGTCCAGACCGGGCCCAGACCCTGCCGATAGCGCGAATTCAGAGTCGCGAGCCCCGGCCTCGCATGTGAACGCGTCGCCCCGAGCGCCGGAACGACCCCGATAATCAGTGCAGCCAGGACTGCAATCGCTGCAGCGAAGATCAGCGTGTCCATCGAAAGGCCGATATCGAGCCAGAATGGGAGGCGCCCCAGCTCGCTCAGCACCAGTCTTTCCGTAAATCTCAAGAGGAGGCTTGCCAAGACCAGGCCCAGCGTCGCTGCGATCGTGCTCAGCACCATCATTTCAATGAACAGCTGCAACACGATACGGCGGCGGCTGGCACCGAGGGCAGTCCGCACAGCGATCTCTTCCTTACGCGTGACGAGTCGCGCGTAGATCAGCATCGCTATGTTCACGCAGGGCGGAATCAGGAGCAGGCTCACGAAGAAGATGATCATTCGCGCGTCGCGGCCCCTCGAGGAAAGCTGGCCCGGCGAGGTATCGTCGATGAAGTTGGCCGCATACTTCAGTACCGTCGGCTGCAAGGTAACATCCGTCTCGGCCGGGGTATTCCGAGGCAGCAATCCGATGCTCAAAAGCTCGGCCTGCGCCTCATCCAGACCCACGCCCGGTGCAAGCCTGCCGAACACGGCTCCGGCCGGCGGCGCCCATAACAGGCTCTCGGGGGCCGCCTTCAGTGGAATCCAGAACTGGTGATTGACCGGAAAGCCAAAGCCTTCCGGCATGACCCCGACGATCGTGTAAAACCGATCACCGAGCCGCAAGGTCTCCCCGAGCACGTCGATCGCGCCATTGAAACGCGACTGCCATTCGTTGTAGCCAATGACGATGACTGGAGCTGCGCTGCCGCTCTCGTCGGGCTCAACCAGCGTCCGCCCCAGCACGGGCGCGACGCGCGCCAGCTCGAAGCCCGCGGCGCTGACCTCTGCGACCGATACGTTCTCGATCTCGCCGTTGGGATGCACCATGCCGTGCTCGACGGTCCTGAAAGCGCCGACGTCAACCAGAGTCTGCAACTGGGCTTGCCATCGCTCGAAGTCAGCGACCCGGATCTCGCTGCGGCGCCTGCTTTCCTGGTCCCAGACCTGGACGGCCACGACCCGATCCCCTTCGTCCAACGGCACCGAGTCGGACCACATGACGAGGTCGAAGTAGGCGAATACCACAAAAATGATGCCGAAGCCGACGGTCATTGCGAGACCGCCGATCAGCGTCAGACCGAGATGCTTGCGCAGCATGCGCAGGCCGAGCTTGACGTCCAGAGTAAACACCCCAAACCACGGAATACCCTGCTGGCGGCGCAGATCTTCGATTGCCTGCTCGGCGTGGCCATAGCGAAAGCGCGCCAGACGTGCGGCTTCTCTTGGCGAATATCCCCGGGCTTTGAACCGCTCCTCGGCCCGCTCCAGATGATCTGCCAACTCGGCACGCAATTCCTGGTCGCGTGACCGAATGCGGAAGCTGCCGAAAAGACGCAGCACCCACTCTCTCAGGACCTCGAACACGAACCAAATCCTCATGTCGCCTCACCGAATAACGTCTGCATAATCACAACCATTCGGTCCCAGTCCTTCTTCTCGCTCGCGAGCACGCGCCGGCCGGCGGCGGTGATGGAATAAAAGCGTGCCTTGCGCTGATTTTCGGTGATGCCCCAGTTCGACCGAATGAGCCCGCGTTGCTCGAGCCGCATCAGCCCCGGATACAGCGTGCCCATATTCGGCACCAGGGCCCCATCGGACACTTGCTCGAGCCGCTCTGCAATCGAGTAACCATGCAGACGCCCCATCGAAGCCAGCGACTGCAGAATCATCAGGTCCAGCGTGCCCCGCAGAAACTGGGCTCTGGAGTTTTCTCTATTAGACATACAAATGAAGTATAGCCGACTCCATTTGTTTGTCCAATGGTAGCGCTCGAGGCAAGCTCTCGACAGAAAATGCTGGATTCGGAGCTTGCGTTAATGGGCATCTCGAGAACCGATCCGCTAGCTCCTCTCAAACGGACGATTTCGCAGTTCCTCGAACTTAGCCAGGAAGAACGAATTCGACTCGAGAACTCGTACCGAGCACCAAGACGCTGATTAACGGATGAGCCCGTGTGTGCGACTCGTCATCAGGGCTCGGGACGTAACACTCCGAACACAGAATCCGAATACAGGTCTGCAGTTCGACTCGATGTCATCTCAGCAGCGGGAGGGAAAGGATGTAAGACCAACACTTGATCCAACGGGGCGGTCCATATAGGTCATGCTCGGCCACTACGCGTCATTCCGTGCTGACAGCCCGATCAATCTAAAAAGAAGCACTGCGTTCGATTCTCGTTCCTATCGTGAACGGCTTGACCACTCCGTCAAGAGTGGTAAGACGCGGTCAGTAGCGGGATTCACCAGAATCTCAGCATCAATGAAACGGACGAAGTCTTCACTGAAAAAGTCGCGCCCGATGGTGCCCCACCAGAGTCGCGTCCTAGTTGAATCGAAGAACACCGCCAACACGTTGAACTCCGTTTCCCATTGCACGTCGTCAATTACACCATCGCGATATTGGAGCCATGCAAATTCTCTGGCCCTCAATATGACCGAGAGAAATCCGTCGACCTGGACGTTTTCCTCAGGCGTCAACGCATCGGAACTCGTTAGCGCCAGAACCAACGTCGGATCATCGATCGTCAGGACGATTTCCTCTCGTGACGCACTCAGTACGGCTTGACGAGACTCAGCGTACTGCGCGCTTGTGTTCTGCCGTATTCCTATCGCCAAGAATACGATTCCAGCCAGGACACCAATGTTCGCGAGAACACCGATAGACTGGACGATGTCGTCTCGCTTCCTTCGTTTACGGCGAAATGTCTACTACTCAGGGTCGCGAGCGGAAAATCCGCTCAGGCCCAAAATTAGCATCTTCAACGGCGAAGTTCTGCCACAAAGCGGCCCCTCAGCGTCCGCTTAGCTACCTCCCCAGCGGAGCGGCTGCTTTCCGGCCGTCTCGGGTCTTTCACGTTCATATCGAAACTGATTCGCGATCCCTAGCCTATTCTTCGATGGTTCCTACGTCGAGGACTGGTGACGCCTCCAGGTCTTGAGCTTCCAGCAGATCTGCCAGACGCTCAAGGGCGGAAAGGATAGCCATCTTTTCCCAGCTCTTTAGACCAGCAAAGTTCTGAAGAAATCGGGTCTGAAGTGCCGTCGGAGCCCGCGCAAAGAGCTGGTGGCCCTGGTCCGTCAAACTGACTTGCACGCGCCTTCGGTCCGTATCGCTGCGTCGTCGAGTAACGAGGCCGCGATCTGCCAGGCGATCAACAATGACCGTAACGGTTGCCTGGGCGAGACCAACTGTGGAGGCGATCTGTCCAACCGTCCGCTCCCCGTTCGCAGCGAGCAGTTCCATCACC
>JASFSD010000050.1:0-10568 GCA_050114575.1 Gammaproteobacteria bacterium
CATGATGCCCTGGGTATGGGCGTAGCTCAGGCGGCCCCAGCTCAGTGCCGGCAGGTTGCTGGTGGCGTCGGGCAGAAAGAACTGAAGCGAGACGAGGACGCCGAAGACGACCGCGATCAGCAGCGTGGCAATCGCCGCGAGACCGTGCGCGCGGACGAGATCACGGTCAACCGAAAATGGTGATGTCCTTTCGGGTTCGCGAGTCATCTGATTGGAGAGGACGGCGCCCGGAGCTCATTCCGGCAGTGGAACGAGACGCTCGAGTTCCTGCAGCCAGTTCTCGACGATGACGATTCTGGGCGATTCCGCTGCACTTCCCGCCAGTTGCTCGGGGCCGAGCACGGCAAGCAGTTTCCCGGCGTCGGGCATGCTGTCGATGAGCTTTTGATCCGACGCCCTGCCGACGGGGAGGCCGCGCCGGTTCGTGATCGCGAAACCCGGGACGCGGATGTCGATCGCCTGAGCAAAGCTCGCGGCGAGGGGTGTTTGCCAGATCAGCTGGCTGCCGTCGCGTGACCAGACCGGGTACAGGCTGATTACACCGGGCTCGGACACACGTGATCTCGAACCGTCCTGGGGATAGGGCTCGACAATGATCTCGTATTCGGTACCGCCGGGTACCGACATGTAGGCCAGCGCGTCCCCTCGCGGCGAAAAACTCGGTACGCTCTTGGCTTCGTCGCCTCCGACCAGCAGCTCGGGCTCGCCGTCGGGCGGACTCACGATCCAGACTTCTGGCACACCGCCAGCGACAGGGGTTTGTGTATATGCCAGCCGACCATCGGGAGCCCAGGTTGGAGTCTGCTGCTGCAGATCGTCGGGTGGCGTTGTCAGGGCCTCGACGCTTCCGCTGCCGTCGGCGCGTTGCCGGTAGATTCGGAAGCGCCCATCACGATTCGACGCGTAACTGATCCACTCGCCATCCGGCGTCCAGGTGGGTGTTATGTTGCTGCCGTCGAACGTCAGTTGGCGCAACTCACTGACGCCTGAGAGCTCATAAACAAAGATCTGCGCGTTACCTTCCGAGCCGATCTGGACGGCGACGCTCTCTCCATCGGGCGAGACGCTCGGCCCCCGGTAGTCTCCGGGCGGCGCAGCGAGCGCTTCGACCGTGCCGTCTGAATCCACGACAGCCAGCCGCAGGCCGCTCCCCGTGGACTGCCCGCCTTCCATATACACGAGCGTGCCGTTGTCGGCGACGGCAAACTGGGCGATGAAGTCGATGACGGCGGGTTCGCTCACCAGCGGCACGGCAGCGCCGAACTCGAGAGTCGCCGGATCGAAGGCTCTTCCGATCAGACCGAGAGTCGATTCGAAATAGACGAGGCGACCCGGGTCGAGATAGTAGGGTTGCTGGCCCGGAAACAGCGTCGTGGTTTCGCCAGACTCGAGTGAGCGAGCGACGACCTCGCTGAGTCCGCTCGCAGAGCGCACGAAGTAAAGCGCCGTATTGCCTCCGGGCAGGAGCGTCGGCTCGTAACATTGCCGGCCATCGAGCGTGTCCTCGAACAGAATCTCAGGCGTGCCTCCGGTCAGCGGCACAGACTCGATGACGCAGGAATTGGCCGTAAGTACTCGCTCGCCAGAGAGTTCCATGCCCTGACCCGGAAAACCGTCGATCAGCGGGATCGGCGTTCCGCCGCTGACTGCGACACGCTTCACCTGGTTGTCGACGACCGATGCATAGACGATCGACTCACCGTCAGGCGTGAAGATCGGCTTCGTCGGTACTTCATTCTCTGTGCCGGGGATCAGTCTCGCTTCGAGGTCATCCAGGTTCCGCAAATAGAGGCCGCCGCCCGCGGCATACACGACGCGCCGGCCATCCGGCGATACGTCCATGGCCGGTACGTTCGGGACGTTCAATGCCACGTTCGGCGGCAGTGCATGCACGAATCGGGTGATTGCAGGTACCGGAGCGGGCTCGGGTCGCGTCAGCGCGAAGACCAGCCCGCCGGCAAGCAATGCGCCGACGAGAAGGCCAGCGGCGATTGGCCCCGCCCGCCATCCGGCGGCACGCGTCTCGGCCGGCTTCGACACCGCGAGACCCGCTGGATCGTCGAGCACCTCCTCGAGGTCGACGCGCACGTCGGCGATCGCGTGGTAGCGCGTCCGAACTTTCTTGCGCAGGCAGCGCTCGAGTGTCGAGCGCAGGCGCGGGTGCAGATTTTTCGGCAGCCGGTTCCAGTCGGGCTCCGTCTGCAGCACTGCGGCCAGCACATGCGGCACGGACTCGCCTGAGAAGAGCGGCAGCCCGGTCAGCATCTCGTAGAGCACGACACCGAAAGCCCAGATGTCGGCGCGCTGGTCGGTCGCCTGGCCCGATGCCTGCTCCGGGCTCATGTAGCCGGCCGTGCCGAGAATCAACCCGGCCTGCGTCATGGCGACGCTGAGCGCCGGTGAGTGCGCCGGGCTTGCCTCCATCGGGTTACCGGCAAAGGCCTTGGCGAGGCCAAAGTCGAGCACCTTCACCTGATCGTGGCCCGAGATCATGATGTTGGCCGGTTTGAGGTCCCGATGAACAATGCCGCTCGCGTGCGCGGCTTCGAGCGCATGCGCGATCTGCAGCGCGATGTGCAGCGCATCCTCGACGGGCAGCGCTCCCGACTTGAGCCTTTCCTCGAGCGTCTCTCCTTCGACGAGCTCCATCGCGAGGAAGTGCACGCCTTCGTGCTCGTCGAGCCCATACACCGCCGCAATGTTGGCGTGATTCAGCGAAGCCAGCAGCTTCGCCTCGCGCTCGAATCGCGCGAGACGGTCGGCATCATCGGCGAAGGTCGATGGCAGCGTCTTGATCGCGACCTCGCGGTCGAGCTTCGTATCACGCGCACGCCAGACCTCGCCCATGCCGCCGGCGCCGAGCGAGCCTGTGATCTCGTAGTGACCGAATTTGCTGCCCGGGCCGATGGTCATCCCGAATGATTTCCCCGCTGGACTCTACAGTCTCGTTCTTGTTGAACGGATTCTATTGGATTTCCAAGCCAGCCTGAACGCGCATGCTGCGAGCCTTCACGGCCGCCGTATCGGTTTCTGGCACTCGCCGACGGGAATCGGCGGTGCGCCACCGGGATTTTGCGGTCCGCCCACTGGACGTGGGCCCCGAAAAACGTTAGTGTTAAAATAGTTTGTACACAAATGATTTGTACAAGAATGATTTTCTGAACCGAGATCGGGACACGCTGCGGCGGTCCGATTCTGAGCGACAACTGTTCGATTGTCTGCGGCGGATCGTCAGGGCTGCCGATGCCTACAGCCGAAAACTCACGGCAGCGGCCGGAATCAGCGGCTCGCAGCTTCGCTGTATCAAGCTCCTGGCCCGACGCGGGTCGTTACATCCAGGAGAGCTGGCGGCTCTGATGGCGGTGACGCCCGCAACCGTGTGCGGCATCGTCGATCGTCTCGAGTCCCGGGGCCTGCTCTTTCGCGAGCGACAGACGGCAGATCGGCGCCGGGTATTGATCACTCTCTCGGATGCCGGCGTTCGAATGGTCGCCGGAGCGCCGCCGTCACTCTTCGACAGCATCGTGCAAGAGTTGCGATCGCTGAACGAGGCGGAGCTAAGCGAGCTCTCAAGAAATCTCAACCGGCTCGACTCGATTCTGACCCGTGTCGATCGAGCCCACGACAGGAGAACGAACGGGCAACAAAGTGAGGGAAACGACTGACCAATGTGTGGAATTGCAGGTGAGATTCGCTTCGACGGCCGGCCGGCCGATCGCGAAGCAGTCCAGAAGATAACGGATTATCAACTACCGCGAGGTCCGGACGGCAAAGGCCTGTTCGTGCAGGGACCTGTCGCATTGGGCCACCGACGGCTCAAGATCATCGACCTCTCCGAGCGCGCAGCGCAGCCGATGCAGGATCAGAACCTGGGTCTGACCGTCGTCTTCAATGGTTGTATATACAACCATCGCGAGCTCAAGAGCGAGCTCGAGAAACTCGGTCATGTTTTTTCGAGCACTAGCGATACCGAGGTCGTGCTCAAGTCCTATGCCGAGTGGGGCAAGCACTGTGTCGAGCGCTTCAACGGCATGTTTGCGCTCGCCGCGTACCAGTCCGGTAGTGGAAGCCTCTTCATCGCCCGCGACCGGCTGGGGATCAAGCCTTTCTACTATCAGCTGCGTGCCGGCAGCTTTCGGTTTGCATCGTCGTTGCCTGCTTTGCTTGCGGCGGACGATGGCGGCGCCGACCTCGATGAGGCTGCATTGCATCACTACCTGACGTTTCATTCCGTCGTTCCGGCGCCGCGAACCATCATCCGCTCGGTCCGCAAGCTGCCGCCCGCTACGCGAGTGACGATTACGGCGCACGGGCGTACCGAAGCGGAAATGTACTGGGCGCCGAGCTTTTCGCGCGACGCGGATGCGGACCACGATTTCGACGTCCTCAAGGAGCGCCTGCTCGAGGAACTCTCGGGCGCGGTGTCCAGGCGTATGGTCGCCGACGTGCCGGTCGGCGTTCTGCTATCAGGCGGCGTCGACTCGAGCCTCGTCGTCGGCCTCTTATCGCAACTCGGTGCTTCGGGTCTGAACACGTTCACGATCGGTTTCGAGGATGCCGGTGGCGAAGCCGGAAACGAGTTTCCGTATTCGGACCTGATCGCGGAAGAATTCGCAACCGAGCACCACAAGATTCAGATCAGCTCGACCGGCCTCGTCGACCGGTTGCCCGAGTGCTTCAAGGCCATGGCGGAGCCGATGGTCAGTCACGACAACATTGCGTTCTATCTCCTGAGCGAGGAGGTCTCCAGGCATGTGAAGGTCGTTCAGAGCGGGCAGGGAGCCGACGAGATCTTCGGCGGCTACTTCTGGTATCCACCGTTGCTCGAAAGCGATGACGTCTTCGCCGACTACTCGCGAGCGTTCTTCGATCGCGACCACCGCGAGATGCACGAGGTCGTCGAGCCCGGGTTACTCGATTTCGATCACAGCGCCGATTTCGTGCGCAGGCATTTCGAATTTGCGCAGGCGGATGAACCGGTCGACAAGGCCCTGCATATCGACACTACCGTCATGCTGGTCGACGATCCGGTGAAGCGCGTCGATAACATGACGATGGCCTGGGGTCTCGAGGCGCGAGTGCCGTTTCTCGATCACGAGCTCGTCGAGTTCGCGGCCGGCATTCCGCCGGAGCTCAAGGTCGGCGGTGACGGCAAGCATATCCTGAAGGAGGCGGCACGCGAGGTCCTCCCGAGTGAAGTGATAGACCGTAAGAAGGGCTATTTTCCGGTGCCCGAGCTCAAGCATCTCAATGGTGCAAGCCTTGCGTACGTCAAGGACAAGCTCAACAGCCAGGATGCGCGCGAGCGCGGCATCTTTCAGCGTTCCTACCTCGACCGGCTGCTCGATGAGCCGGAGAATCATCTGACGCCGCTCAACGGCTCCAAGCTCTGGCAGGTTGCCACGCTCGAAAGCTGGCTGCAGACCCATAACATTTAGGAGCAATCGCGATCATGGCGAAATCAATCTCGAGACACAGGATCGAGAAGATCAAGAGCCCATCGCTGAAGGGCTGGCGTCCCGAAGATGGGCGATTCAAAGGCAAGGACTTTGCGAGCAACGCAACGGCGGACTGCGGCTGGGGCCAGCTGATTTTCGCGCACACGTTTTCGAGCAACGAATTGCTCGCCGAGACGATTCTCGATGAGAACGATGGGCGAAGGAATCTGGCGCTCTATATAGGCGATCCGCATGTCGTGCTGTCGCTGGCTCCGCAGGAGCTGTTCCTGGATCCGTCACACACGTTCCGGCTCTGGCTGTCGAAGTATCTGCCGGGTCGGATTCAGCCCGCCGGTTTCACCATCCGACGGCTGCAGAGCGAGGAGGACGCGAACGAGATCAATCGCCTGCTCAAGAGCTGCAAAATGGTCTCGGCCGATCCGGAACATATCTGGCGCACTCGAAAGTCCAACTCGATACGCTATTTCGTGGCCGAGGACGAGAGCAGCGGCAAAATCCTCGGCACGGTGATGGCCATCGATCACGCTGCGGAATTCGGCGACCCCGAGAACGGCTCCAGTCTCTGGTGCCTCGCGGTCGATCCGCAGGCTCAGCTGCCTGGTGTCGGTCGCGCGCTCGTGGCGCATATCGCCGATCATTTCGCAGCGCGCGGTCGCGAGTTCCTCGACTTGTCCGTCATGCACGACAACGTCGGCGGCATCAGGCTCTATGAAAAGCTCGGCTTCGAGCGCGTGCCGGTGTTCTGCGTCAAGCGACGTAACGCAATCAATCGGGAGCTCTATGTCGGTCAGCGTCCGGATTCGACGCTGAATCCCTACGCGAGAATCATTGTCGAGGAGGCGCTGCAACGCGGTATCTCGGTCGAGGTGCTGGATGCCGAGATGGGCTACTTCACGCTGCGCAGCGGCGGTCGGCGGGTCACATGCAGAGAATCACTCAGCGAGCTTACGAGCGCGATCGCGATGAGTCGCTGCGATAACAAAGTCGTGACGCAGCGCCTATTGCGTGATGCGGGCGTACGCGTGCCGGACCAGCGGCGCGCCGGTTCGAGCGAAGAGAACGGGCGCTTCCTGAGTGAGCACGGTCGCATCGTCGTCAAGCCTGCACGCGGCGAGCAGGGACAAGGCGTCAGTGTCGACATAACGACACGAGCGGATCTCGATGCGGCGGTGTCAACCGCGCGACGGGTTGCCGAAGACGTGATTCTCGAGAAATTCGTAGAGGGTGATGATCTTCGTGTCATCGTCATAGGCGACGATGTCGTAGCAGCAGCCGTGCGCAAGCCCGCAAGTGTCGTCGGCACGGGCGAGCACACGATCGACGAGCTGATCGAGAAGCAGAGCCGGAGACGGGCTGCCGCCACGGGTAACGAAAGCACGATACCCGCGGACGATGAGACCGTTCGCTGCCTCGAACGGCAGGGGCTGGGTCTCGACGATGTGCTGCCCGAAGGCCGTGAGGTTCGTGTGCGGTCCACGGCAAATCTGCATACCGGCGGGACAATGCACGATGTCACGAATCAATTGAGCGAAAAGCTGGTCAGCGTCTCGAAGCAGGTCGCGAGATCGCTCGACATCCCTGTCGTCGGTATCGATTTCATTGTCGAGTCACCGGAAGGTGAAGACTACGTTCTGATCGAGGCAAACGAGCGTCCCGGACTTGCGAATCACGAGCCGCGACCGACAGCGCAGAGCTTCGTCGATCTGCTGTTTCCGGAAACCGCCGTAAAGGACGCAGCATGAGCGTGAGAGCCTATGAGGACGAGCTTCAGACCTTGCCCATCGACGATGGGTATCTGCGGCAAACACTCGCGCGCCTTCTCGAGACACCGAGCCCGAGCGGCTACACGGACGCGATCGTCGCGCTGACCTGCAGAAGGCTGGCGGACCTGGGTGTGGAGTACGAAGTGACGCGCCGCGGCGCGATTCGCGCGGTGCTGCGCGGTTCCCGCCGGCAGCCGGCCAGGGCGCTGATCGCCCATCTCGATACGCTCGGAGCACAGGTACGCTTCCTGAAGGAAAACGGACGCGCCGAGGTCGTCCCGATCGGGCACTGGTCGAGCCGGTTCGCCGAGGGGGCGCGCTGCACGATCTTTTCGCGAAACGGTTCGCATCGCGGCACGCTGCTGCCGCTCAAGGCGTCGGGCCATACCTATGGCAGGGAGATCGACGAACAGCCCGTGTCGTGGCAGCAGCTCGAGCTGCGATTCGACCTCGAGGTCCAGAATGCCTCGGACCTGGCCGATCACGGCATCGCCGTCGGTGACTACATCGCGATAGATCCTTGCACGGAGATTCTGGACAATGGTTTCATCAACTCGCGTCACCTCGACGACAAGGCCGGCGTCGCCAGCATGTTCGCGGCGCTAGAATCCGTTGTCTCGTCGAGTGTGACGATCCCGGTCGATACGTATTTCCTTTTCTCCATCGCCGAGGAGGTCGGTGTAGGCGCCTCTGCTGTGCTGCACGGCGATATCGCATCGATGGTCGCGATCGACAACGGAACTGCGGCTCCAGGCCAGAACAGCAGGGAGACGGGAGTCACGATAGCAATGGCCGATTCCGACGGCCCGTTCGACTACCATCTGACCAACAAGCTCGTAAGCCTCTGCGAGCGGGCCGGCGTGCCGTTCCAGCGCGACATCTTCCGGCATTACCGGTCCGACAGCGCGTCGGCCATCGAAGCCGGCAACGACATTCGCACGGCGCTCATCACCTTCGGCATCGACGCGAGCCACGGATACGAGCGGATTCACGAAGATGCCTTGCTGTCCGTTGCGCGGCTTCTCACGCTCTACATTCAAAGCCCCGTCGAAATCACGCGGGACAAAGCCGATCTCGGCTCGATCAAGGGATTCACGACTCAGCCGATGGAGCCGGCCGACGGCGACTAGACTGCGCCGTGCCGGTACCGGCTCCTGCGCTCCAGGCTGAGATGGCGAGGGCTTGCGAGAGTCATACGGCGGACGATGCAACCCGTCGTCTCAGAATCGGAAGACGAACCCGAAAGACGCGAACGGATAGAGATCGAGATCGTCCAGAGACTCCTGCAGCTCGGCCTGCTCCGCGGCGAGGTCTGCCAGAAAGTCCGGGTCGCTCGCTATCGGTCCGTCGGCACTCAGCGTAACCAGAGGCGCGCCCTGATCCACGACGCCGAAGTCGAGCGCGAGGCCCAGACGCTTGCCCTGCCTGAAATCCCAGCCGAGGCCCGCAAACGGCGCCGTCCCGTCGAAACCGACTGCCCCACGCAGGGTGCCGACCTCGGCGCCGGTATAGACCGTGTCGCCGATCGTGTAGGTACCGGTGCCAATTCCGATCGCCGAGATCGAGCTGTCGTTTTGCAGCAGACCGAATGACAGGCGGAATGCGCCTTTGGCCGGGTGCACGTCGATCCCCACGGCCAGCGAATCGAAATCGAGATCGAAGTCGTATTCGATCCCGGATTCGGTGTCGTCGTAGGAGACCCCGGAGCCATTGATGCCGAGCCGGAGGCCCAGCCGATCGGAAAAACGGTAGCTGTAGTCGATCCCGATTCCGAGGAGTCCGGCTTTCAGGCCGACGGCGTGATCGCGAGCTTCGCCTGAGTTCTGGGCCGCGGCCGGATTGCAGGTGACGAACCAAAGGGCGGTTGCAATAGCTATGCTCGAAATGTGTCTCGCGCTCAAGAGATGGTCCCTCCAATGGACAACTGAATTCGTCGGACGGGATACAGCATACAGTCTGCTGCGGCCGTTTTTTACCTTGTGGCTCGACGTTGCAGGGCAGCGCACAGAAAAATGCCGGAGCGACCGCATGATCGCTCCGGCAAGTGGGCTATGCGGGCCCCTGCTCAGGTGTCAGGGCCGTCTGGTGCCCGACTATTTTTTCGAGCCGCCGGGCTTGCGCTCGCTGACGTAGACGATTCCGCCACTGCCGTAATAGAGCCGCTTGAGATCCCACGACAGAGAGGGCCGCGTCTCGCCCGCCGCCGCCGTCGGGAAGCCGAGCTCGACACTCAGGTTGCGGGGCTCGGACCATTCGTCGGTGAGCGAGTTGCGCGTCGACATGAAGATGTCGAATACGCCGGAGTCCCGGCTCGAGGCGAACACTATGGTCAGTCCGTCACGGCTCACGTTCGGTTGCCGATCGTCGCCGCCGGTATTGAGCTCTGCAACCGGGGCGCCCGGTCCGAACGAGCCGTCGGGTGCCATTTCGCTGACGTAGATGTCCTGGTCACCGTCGCTGTCGTTGGAAAAGTACAGGTAGGTCCCCTGAGCCGTCGTGACGAGCGATGGGGCGAATTCCGTGCCGGCCGTGTTCGGGCCGTTAGGCGCGCATCCGAGGTGCCGGGCTTCACCCCAGCTTTGTGCCGGGATCGCGCGCGCTCGCGCCAGATAGATGTCGGAACTGCCGCAGGCCTGAGGTCCGCCGCGCGTCGATACGAACATGAGCCAGTTTCCCGTCAGCGGCGTGGGGCAGAAGTCGTTGACGCCATTGCCGAGACTGACGGGCGGTCCGAGCATCGTCCGGTCGCCGAAATCGCCGTTCCGGCCCTTGCGTTGATAGACCCAGATGTCGAGTGTGCCCGCGCTGCCCGATGCCGTGTAGAGCTGATTGCCGTCGCGTGACTCGATCGGGCAGCCGCCGCCGACGGTGGCCACCGGCGGGCCCCACTCGGAAAACCGGGGCGCAGCCTGCGTGGCGGCCAGGCTCGTCAGCGAGAGGACGGCGCCACAGATCACGGCTTGCGAGCGCGGACCGCCGAACAGGCGTAGTTTGTGATTGAACATAATTTTCTCCTCGGACTCTTACTGTCCAGATGTTCGTTTCGGACACATCCTGCCGCCGGGACGAATTGAAGTCGGGGGTAAACCGGGGGAGAATCGGGGGACTGAGAACAAGAAGCCGGAGATCATGCGTTTTGGTCGATACGATTTCGAGCCGGCCGCCCGCCGCGTCACCCACAGTGGTCAGCCTGTTCACCTGACACCGAAGGCGTTCGACCTGTTGCATCTGCTGATCGACGCGGCGCCCCGCTGCGTCTCCAAGCAGGAGATTCACGATCGGCTGTGGCAGGATCACGTGGTTTCCGACGCAACCCTCGTCGGGCTCGTCAAGGAGCTTCGCCGCG
>JASFSD010000051.1:0-10326 GCA_050114575.1 Gammaproteobacteria bacterium
TCGGTCACTGTCGCGACGATCTGGGATGGCGCTTCGGCCAGGGCCACGGCCGCGGCTGCAGCCTCCTCGACTCTGCGCTGCCGCTTTTCGGCGCGCTGGAGCGCGCGTCGTTCGGCCCGGCTCAATTCGACCGGCGCCTCGGCCTCGACCGGTGCGTCAACCGGGTCGGCGGTCTCGCTGCTCGCCACACTGGCTGCCGGGGCGGCCGGGGCCGTCGCAGCTGCAGCCGTCGGGGCTGCAGCGTCGGCCGTGCGCTGATTCGCACGCTGTTCCCGTTCCCGGGCTCGTACCATCTGCTCGGTGCGTGCCTCGAAGCATTCGAGCCGCGCCTCCGGCGACTCGATCTCCAGGCAGACACTGACATCGGTGGCGGAGCCGTCCTGCGCCTGAGCGAGGGAGGGTGTCGCGCAGAGGCCGCAACAGGCCAGCGCCGCTGCGCCGAAAGCCGATCGCGTAATCGTCTGAAAAAGGGTGCGGTGCCGGTTGGTTTTCATTTTGCAACAGGTTACCACAGCGGCACGAACTCTGGTTTGCGCCGGGCGCCGGCTCGGCGCTGATCGGACTCGTTTGTAAACCAGTGCGCGAGCTTGGCGTGCGTCCTCTAGCGCGGTCGCAGCTCCGTGCCGGCACCGGCGGTGATGAAGACTGCTGTCGCCCGGTCTTCGATATCCGCCGTATGCCAGACGCCCGGCGGATTGATGACGTATTGCCCGGGCTCGAGTGTAACGGTCGCCCTGGTGCCGTCCGGATGCTCCTGGTGCAGTGTCATCCGTCCTGCAGTGCAGAGCACCACTTCGGCACCATTCGGATGGACTTCCCAGGTCGTCCAGGGTTCGGTGAACTCGAGCATGCAGACGAGCCGGCCCTCGTTGCCGTCGTCGGCGTGCCGCGCGCCGTACTCGGGGTACCACTCCATACCGTTGAACTCCGGCTGCGGCACGGCCGTCGCGCCCAGCCCGAGATGAATGTAAGACTTGCTGATGTCTATTGCGCTCATCCGACTACCGTAGTCCTTGCCGGCGGCGGCACGCAAGGCGGCCTCCGGGAGTTATACTCGGAGGTCGATCGAATCCGGCGCGATTTGCCTGGGAGGGGAGATGTCTAGAGTCATTTGGGCCGTCGTTCTGGCCGGCGCCTGCGCGCCAGCGCTCGCTCACCACGGGTTCGGGCGTTTCGATCCACAGGGCGAATTCGATGTCCAAGGCGTTCTGACGGGTCTCGACTTCGTCAATCCGCACTCGTATGTCTACTTCGATGCCTTCGGGCCCGACGGCGAGATGATTCCCATGCGATGCGAAATGCGCGCCGCCACGGTCCTGCGTCGATCGGGCTGGTCACCGGACATGTTCGAGCCCGGTGTCGTCATCAGGGTCGTCGGCAACCCGCATCTCGACGATCCGACATCGTGCTATGTCGAAACTCTGACGCTCGGTGACACGGAGCTGCTGCGCTATCAGCAGCTGAGCGACGCGACCCAGGAGTTCAGCGCCAACCGGCCCGAGCGTCTCGCTTCCGGCGAGCTCAATATTTCAGGCGACTGGGCGCAGGAGCAGTATCTGATCGCCCGGGCTCCGGGCGGCCGGGGCGGTGGCCTGGTGCCGAAGAGCATGGTCGAGGGCATCGAGTCGGGCGAGCTCACGATGGACGACGTGCCGCCCTCGGGCTGGGGCGGCCAGCGTGTCAGCTTCACCGAGGCCGGTCAGGCTGCCGCGGATGCCATACGCGCCATTCCGCCTTCGGAGAATCTGAGAGCGCAGTGTCGGATCACGAGCATCCTGTTCGACTGGGTGTTCGACGGACCGATCAACCGGATCACGCAGCGCGGCGACACGATCACATTCGAATACGGCCGCGACCTCGTGCGCACCGTCTACCTGGGCATGGACGAGCATCCCGCCGCAGTGGCGCCGAGCCGGGCCGGGCATTCGATCGGGCGCTGGGACGGCGACACGCTCGTCGTCGATACGGTCGGCTTCGAGCCGGGCATCCTCGGCGGCAATGTCGCGCATACGGCCGACCTGCATGTGGTCGAGCGATTTTCACTCGATACCGACACGATGTCGCTCAGGCGCGATTACATGGCGACGGATCCCGCTAATTTCACGGACGAGTATGTCGGCTACGACATCGTCAAGCCGGCCGATGCGCCGTTCGCCGTGGACGAGTGCCGCGAGCTGACCTACGTCGATTACTCCGAAGCGGCGGACGAGGACTGAGCCTGCACGGCTGACCGGGTTGCGGGCTCCGCTGCTCTGTCTGATTCTGGCCGCAGCCATGGCTTGCGCCCGTATCGAGGTCGAACCCGAAGCGGGGGCGGTGGAGGGGCTTCCAGATGGCGCTGGCCGCTCGATACTCGAGCGAGAATGCCTCAACTGCCATGAGCTCGATGCGCTCGAGCTCTTCAAGGGGTTTTACACTCGGGAGCGCTGGCGCTCGCTCGTAATGACGATGCGGGACAATGGAGCGGTCGTCGATGACGAGGAGGTCGAAGTGCTGGCGGCGTATCTGGCCCGGCACTTCGGCACCGGGGCAGACTGAGCGGAGCAGAGCGCGAAGGGGGGAACATGAAGAAAAGACCGGGAAGACAGAATCTGGTGGTGCTGATCGCGGCACTATTCGCCACCGCTGGTGCGGCAGCTCAGGACGTGCGCGTCCTGCAGACCAATTCCCGCGATGACGTCGTCCACCTGATCGATCCCGGTACGCACCGGATCGTCGGTGAGATCGACGATGTGCCGATCCCGCACGGCGTCGCCGCTTCACCGGACGGACGCTTCATCTATATCAGCAGTGAGGCCAAGCACACACTCGATGTCATCGATGCCCAGAGCTTCGAGCGAGTGCGTGAGATTCCGTTGAGTGACCGGCCGAACAATATTTCGATCGGCCGCGACGGACGCTTCGTCTATGTCGGCATCATGGACGGCGAGGGCGGTATCGACGTCGTCGATACGACCACGCTGGAAAACGCCCGCCACATCGACACCGACTCACGAGTCCACAATACCTATGTCACACCTGACGGTAACTACCTGCTGGCGGGCACTTTCGGCGGCGAACGCAATCTGAAGGTCTATGCGACCGACACCGAGCGGCTCGCATGGTCACTGTTCGACCGGCGCAACGACAGTGCGCTCGAAGGCGTCAGGCCAGTGGCATTCGAGACCCGGGCCGACGGGTCGACGTCCAGATTGTTTGTCCAGATCTCCGAGTTTCACGGCTTCGTCGTCGTTGACTTCGATACGGGCCAGGAGATCGCCCGCGTCGAGCTGCCTTCCATCCCCGAGGCGGAGCGCGACCCCGGGCCGTTCAATGCCGCGCCGGCGCATGGCATCGGTGTTGCGCCCGACGGCCGGACGCTCTGGGTCTGCAGCCGGCTCAACAGCCGCGTCTATGCCTATTCGCTGCCCGGGCTCGAATACCTCGGCGGTGTCGAGACGGGCAGCCATCCCGACTGGCTGACGTTCTCGCCGGACAGCCGCTTCGTCTTCGTTGCCAACGGCGGCAGCGACGATGTCTCGATCATCGATATCGAGGCGCTGCGAGAGGTCGAGCGCCTCCGCGTCGGCAGCTCGCCGAAGCGCAACATCACGGCCGTGCTACGCTGAGCGTGCGGCCCCCCCGTACAGTTGAGACAACGACAACGGAGACGCTCATGAAGCGGTTGATTTCCTGTCTGGCGCTCGGCGTCGCGTTGGCGCCGAAACTGCTGTTCGCGCAGCTCATCGCCACCGGCCCCGTCACCAACGGGCATCACCACTTCAACGCCAGCGATCCTGCCGAGCACATGCGGTTCTGGGTAGACACGCTCGGCGGCGAAGCCGGGACATTCGGCGACGGTCTTCAGATCGCGAAATTCCCGAACGCGCTGATCTTCATCCGCGACCAGGCGCCGGATGGCGGCATGATCGGCAGCACGGTCAACCACGTTGCATTCTCGGTCAATGATCTGCGCGCCACCGTCGATCGCATTCTCGACGCGGGTTACGAGATGATCACCGAGACCGAGGCGCCGCCGGGTGTCGCGGTCGTCGACGATATCGGCGTCATCGGCGGCGATGGTCCCGTCACCGGCATCGCGTACGCCCGCGGGCCCGAGGGCATCAAGATCGAGGTGCTCGAGATGCCGGCCCAGGCCGAGCCGATCGCGAGCCATCACATCCATTTTTTCGGCGAGGACGCCGAGGCCATGCGCGCCTGGTACATCGACGTTTTCGGCGCCGTCGAGCGGCCCGGCAGCGTAAACGGCATCATCGGCGCTGACCTGCCGGGGCTCGGCTTGAGCTACACGGCCAATGCGCCCGGCATGAGCGGCACGACCGGGCGCGTGCTCGATCACATCGGTTTCGAGATCGAGGATCTGGAGTCGTTCACGCGCGAGCTCGAAGCGAAAGGCATCACGCTCGATGTGCCTTATCGCAGCGTGCCGCAGCTCGGGCTTTCGATCGCCTTCGTCACCGACCCATGGGGCACGTCCATCGAGCTGACCGAAGGTCTGGACGAGGTGCGGTAGCTATCGAGCGGTCATTCCGGATGCGGGCCGTCCTGTTCGCTGCCGCATCCCTCGTCTGCAGCGCGGCACCGGCGCAGCCACCCGGCGATTCTGCCGGCAGCGGTCCGCTCGCTGCACCGCAGCCCGTGATCATCGAGCCGGTCTATGAGGGGGGCGTTCGCAACGACCGCGGCCTGCATATACCGGCCAATCTGCGACTCGCTCCCGAGCAGCGCCTGACTCTCGGCTACACGGCGTCGAACAGTTATCTCAACCCGGGGCTTCTCGTCTGTGCCGATCGCAGTTGCGAGCTCGAGTACGAGTCCGATCACACGGGCAACCTGCTGCACCTGAGCTTCCGCCGGCCGCTGTTCGCGGCTTTCGAGCTCGGAGTCACGGGCGGCACGTATCAGATGAACAACATCGCGGGCTTCTCTCCCGTGCATCAGTTGGCCAGCGACGAGTTCCTCGATTTTTTTCACCAGGAGATATTGCGCGAGGACAGCCTGCCGGCGCTCAGCAACGCGCCCGATGGCCGTCAGGTGTTTTCCATGACGGATCTCGATGGCCGCCGACTGACGCTCGAGCCCGAGCGGTTCTATGCCTTGCCGCTCAGGCTCGACCTGACCCGCTACGTCGAAATCCGGCAGACGTCGCGAGTGCGCATGGGCCTGAATGCCGGTCTGCATGTTGCCGTCCCGCTCGAGGGCGACGTCGATTCGACCGTCGGTCGCACGGCCTTCTCGAGGGGTGTCGACCTCGGCCTTTCGGCCAACTTCGTCCGCGTCCGCAGGCTCACGGCGAACCTGTCGAGCACCTTTCACGTGCAGCTCGCGCGCTTCAGGAACGACGTCCACGTGTCGAATCCAAACTCGCCCCTGCACGGTGACGACGACATGCGCAGCCGCTATGCGCTGACCTATGGCCTCCGGTTCGACGGCACATTCGAGGGCCGGGCACCGTGTTCTTTCGGTGTCAGCCAGCTGACCGTGAGCGCGAGTTTCGACAAGGATCGCTACTGGGCCTGGGACCCGCTCGTCTTCGCAGGCGGCAACAACGTCCGCGGTGCCTTACTCGGCGCCAACGACTACGGGGTCTTGAGTTTCGGCTGCGAGTTTCGCGGGCGCCAGTATCAGGTCTCCCTGGTCGAGGACATCGGCGGGTTGTCGCAGGTATTCTTCGACGACGGCTCCGGCACTTCCTACGATCCGGATTTCGCCGTCGGCGTGGCCGTTGCCTGGGTCATCGGATCGAAGGGCCGCCGGCACTGAGGGCTCCGCTGCAGGATAGCGGGTCAGGCCAGCGAGCAAGGCACAGACGAGTGCGAACGGCTCAGAACAGCGAGCGGTCGTCGCAGGGCGAGGGCTGGTAGGGCACGTTCGACGGGTAGACGACGTCCTGCCCCGTGTAGGGCGCGGCGAAGTAGCGCTCGTCTCGCGCCTCGAACTCGCGCGTCAGTGCCATCGTCTCGGGGTCGAGTGAGAACCGCTCGATCAGTCGCAGGGCATCGCTGTTGGCGAGGCCGCGCGTCAGCGGCCCGGCGCGGATGCCGACCGTGTCGACGACGAGCACATCGTCTTCCCAGTGCCCGATCGAATGGCCCGTCAGGCTCGGTTCGAGATTTTCCGGATGAGACGTCTCATCGAGATGAATCATTCGCGAATAATCGAACTTGCCGTACTCGAGCTCGATCGTGGTTTCGCTCTGGGAAATCCGGTTGACGGGACTGTCGTAGGTCCAGTCCATCAGAATGCTGATCGGCTCGCAGCGCATGGCCGGATTGACCTCGTTGCGCAGTGCCGCCTGCGCGGCTTCGCCTTCGGGGGTCATCGCCACGCCGCCGATGAACAGACGCGCCGCGGCATCGGCCGCGATCAGCGGCACGTTGCCGTTGCGGCCCTCGGTGTCGCCGCCCGGCTGACTCTCCGCCTGACTGAGGGGCACGAGCGAACCGGCGACGCCGCGCGGGTCCGACATCACGAGCTGCTCGGCGCCCCATTCGCCGGCGATGTTGGGATCGCCGTTGGCGAGCCTCGGCTCGCGCGGGCGATTCTGGCTCGAGACCGGCGGCGTGCGCTGGCCGTAGCGATCGATTGTCGAGCCGTCGTCGAAGATCACCGTGCTGACGTAGCAGGCAGCCGGGTCGTTGCGGTCGGGGGAGCCTGTGATCGTGACCTCGTTGCCGACTTCGAACATATCGGGCGACCAGCCCGAGCGGCGCAGCGTCGTCGCCGAACGCATCTCGCATTTGAACGCAACGGTCGAGCCGTCGGCGGCCTGCACATCGAGATACAGCCAGGAGTGCGGATTGACGAAGGCGATGTCGGTGACCGTGCCCGTGATCTCGATTTCCCGGTCCATGTCGAACGTGCCGAAGCCATGATGGGCCTCGACGGCGGACCAGGAGCCGGCCAGGAGAGGAATCAGAAGATATCCGCGCATCAGCCCATTCTAGAAGAGGCGGGGCCGCAAATCGACTGGCCCTGGAAGGAGGTCCGGGCGGCAGCGACAGCCTGCGAAACGACATATACTGTAGGCAGATCGCAACATCCTTCAGGGGGAGCAACGATGCGGCAATTTACTCGATTGAGCGCGGCTATCGTGGCCAGCGCCATCATCGCGCCAGCGGCTCTGGCGCACCACGGATTCGGCACCTTCGTGATGGACGAGGACATCGAGGTCACGGGCACGGTCGCCGATCTCGATTTCGTCAATCCGCACTCCTGGCTCTATATCGATGTCGTCGACGAGAATGGCGAGACCGTCGCCATGCGCTGCGAGATGCGCTCGGCCAATACGCTCAGGCGTTCCGGCTGGACGCCTGAGATGTTCACGCCAGGGCGGGGGATCACGATCACGGGCTCCCCCGACCGCGACGATCCGTATTCCTGCTACGTCAGCACCATTATTTTCGACGACGGCACGAGCATCGATCGCTACGGCCAGATTTCAGCCCCGGTCGAAATCGGCCAGGGTGAGCGCCCGGCGCGTCTGGCGAACGGCGAGCCGAACATCTCGGGCGACTGGGCCCAGGAGCAGCGCGTCATGACGGATTCCCGCGGACAGCGCGGGACGCTCGTGCCGCTGAGCGAAGTCGAGCAGTATGCGGACGACCCGGAAGCGGCCGGCGTCATCGGCGGTGCCCGTGGCACTGAGCAGGCAGCGATTCGCGCCGAGGCAGCCCGCCGGACGGCCGCAGGCGAATTCGCCTCGGCTGAAGAGGCCGAGGCCGCCATCCGGGCCGAGAATGCCGGCGGCGGAGGCGGCGGCGGATTCCGCTTCGGCGGCGGCAACATCCTGAACGAGGCCGGCCAGGCGGCAATGGCCGCACGGCAGACCGGTGACCGCTATGCGATGTCCTGCGTGTTCACGAGCGTCGCATCCGAATGGGGCGGTGAGCCGATCAATCGCGTCACGCAGCGCGGCGACACGATCACGATTCAGTACGGGCGACTCGGAGTCGAGCGCACGATCCATATGGGCATGACCGAGCACCCGGCGAACGTCGAGCCGAGCCTGGCGGGCCATTCGATCGGGCGCTGGGACGGCGACGTCCTCGTCGTCGATACCGTCGGTTTCGAAGAGGGGCTTTTCAACGGCCGGACACCGCACAGCGACCAGCTGCACCTGGTCGAGCAGTTCACGTTCGATGCCGAGGACAATCAGCTCGATAGAAGCTATACGGCGACAGATCCGCTCTACTGGACGGACGAGCAGACGGGCTCCAATTCCATGGACGTCTCGCCCATCGCCTACAACCCCGAGGTCTGCGAGGACTTGACTATCGACGAGGATGCCGAGCTCGGCCCGCGCGGCTGATGGTGATTTCCAGACGCGGAGCAATCAAGGCCGGTGCGGGCGCGGCGATCGCCGTGGGCGCGTCTGCGGGCGCCGGCGGACTCTTCGCTCAGTCGGGCGAGCTGATCAAGAAGACGATCCCGTCCAGCGGTGAAATGATCACGCCGGTCGGCATCGGCACCAATCGATACGGTGTCGGTGAATCCGAAGACGAGCGCGCCCCGCTCAGAGACACCATGGCGCGCTTCGTCGAGCTCGGCGGGCAGGTCATGGATACGGCAGCCGTGTATGGCACGTCCGAAATCGTCATCGGCGATCTGGCGCGTGAGCTCGGCATTCGCGACGACCTGTTCCTGGTCACGAAGACGGATATCCGCGGCCAGATCCAGGGCGAGCAGGGTCTTAAGATGGCATTCGATCGGTTGCAGACGGATATGATCGACGGTTTCCTCGTCCACAACTTCGCCAACACGGCCAGCGAGCTCGCCGTCATGCGCGAGTGGCAGGCCGAGGGCAGGATTCGCTACATCGGCGGCTCGACCTCGGTCGTCAGCGATCACGAGCGAATGATCAATCTGCTCCAGACCGAGGAGGTCCAGCTGATCCAGGTCAACTACTCGCTGGGCGACCGGTCTTCCGCTGACCGCATATTGCCGCTGGCGCAGGACAAGGGCGTTGGCGTCATGATCAACGTGCCTTTCGGCGGCAGCTTCGGCGGCAGCTCGCTGTTCAGCGCCGTCGAGGGAGTCGAGCTGCCCGGGTTCGCGGCAGACTTCGGCGCGGCGAGCTGGGGGCAGTTCTTTCTCAAGTACATCATCTCGCATCCTGCGGTCACGGTGGCTATCCCGGGCACCCGCCAGGTGCGGCACGTCAACGACAACGTTGGCGCGGCGATGGGCCGCCTGCCGGACGCCTCGGAGCGTCGGCGCATGGAGCAGTGGTTCGATAGCCTTTGAGACATCATCCGGGGGAGTCAGTGTCGAACAGACAGCATGACGGCGCGCGCGGGCGCCGGCTGAACGAGATATCACGCTGCGTCGTGGCCGGCCTTGCCGCAGGCTTTGCGGCGCTCGCGGCAGGAGCGGCGCTGGCACAGGACCGCGAGCTGCTCTGGGGCGACCTGCACCTGCATACGAATTACTCGACCGATTCGTACAGCACGGGCAACAAGAGCGTCACGCCGGACATGGCTTACCGCTATGCGCGCGGCATACCGATTCTGCATCCGACCACCCAGCGCAAGATCCGGATCAGTCGCCCGCTCGACTTCCTTGCCGTAACCGATCACGCCATCGGCATGGGTCTCGATCCACTGATGGATCGCTCCGATGAGCTTTTGACCTCGTCCGAGGGCGGGCGCGCTCTGTTCGCGTTGCGCGACGACAATCCGAACTGGCGCGGCGTCATGGGCGGGATTCCGGGCGGCCCGGCGGGCAACACGATCCGGCGGGACGCCTACAGCGACCGCGTCCGCAGCAGTGTCTGGGGCGAAGAGATCGACGCGGCCGAGGCAAACAATGTTCCGGGCGAATTTACGACTCTGATCGCCTGGGAATGGACGGCCATGGGCGAAGGCGGCCGCAACCTGCACCGTTGCGTCATCACCAACGCCGACGCCGTCTCCGGCAACCAGTTCATCCCGCTCAGCAATGCCGATACCCAGCGCCCGGAAGATCTGTACGCCTACCTCAGGGAAACCAACGAGCGGACCGGTGTCGACTTCATCGCGATCCCGCACAACTCGAACATCTCCGGTGGACTCATGTTCGATACCGTCGACAGCGATGGCCGGCCGATCGACGCGTCGTACGCACGCGAGCGGGCGCGCTGGGAGGAGCTCGTCGAGATCACGCAAACCAAGGGCACGTCCGAAGTGCATCCCGATCTCGCGCCGACCGATGAGCTGGCCGAGCACGAGATCCGCCGCAAGCTTTTGATCGGCACGCCGACCCCGGCCGATGCCGGTGACTATGTGCGCACGGCGCTGCTGCGCGGCATCGGGTTTCAGGACTCCATCGGAGCCAATCCATACAAGT